>NZ_JBFAMX010000977.1:0-2627 GCF_040659615.1 Nonomuraea sp. NPDC049784 | reverse complement strand
GGATCCCCGGCCACGCGGCCGACTGGCTCAGCGAACGCTACCGGGCCTCCCGGCCGATCATCGACGAGGCGGCGGCGTCCGTCGGCCGCGATCCGAACGAGATCCGCACGGTCTTCAACTTCCCCGGACGCATCACCGACCGGCCGCTGCCCGCCACCCGCGACCGCGACGGCCGCTGGCTCGGCGGCTCCGTCGACCAGTGGGTCGAGGAACTGACCGGAGCCGTGCTGGAGCACGGCGCGTCGGGCTTCACGTTTTTCTCCGCCGACCACGGCGCCCCGGACCTCACCGTCCTGGCCCGCTGGGCCCAGGAGATCGTCCCGTCCGTCCGCGAGGCGATCGCGAAGTAATGCGACATTGGCCGCATGCTGCTCCCCGGAGCGCACTGTTCTACGCGGCCACCGGCCGCTCCGGATGCTCCACTGCGGAGGTTGGGCAACCTCCGACGAAGGTGTATCTCGATCTTGATTATTGATCGGGTGGTCGGGGTCAGGCGGCCTTCGAAGGTGATGGCTAGGGCGCGGCCGCGGGTGTGCGGAGGTCATGTCGCCGCGACGGTTGACCCTGACGCAGGGTCAACCCCTCAGCATGTCGGCATGACCACGAAAACCAGTGCGATCGAGGTCGCCGGACTGCGCAAGTCGTACGGCGGCCACGAGGTGATCGCCGGAGTCGACCTGACCGTGCCCGAAGGCACCGTCTACGCCTTGCTCGGGCCCAACGGGGCAGGCAAGACGACCACAGTCCGGATCCTGTCCACGTTGCTCCCTGCGAACGCCGGGGAGGCTCGGGTCGCCGGGTACGACGTACGCCGCGAAGCCGACCAGGTGCGCGCGTCGATCGGAGTGACCGGACAGTTCTCCGCCGTGGACGAGTTGCTGACCGGGCGGGAGAATCTGCGGCTGATGGCCGACCTCGGCCACCTCGACCGGAGCCGCGCGAAGACCGTGGTCGAGCGACTGCTGGAGCGGTTCGACCTGGTCGATGCCGCCGACCGGCGCGCGGTGACGTACTCCGGCGGCATGAAGCGGCGGCTGGACCTGGCGATGACCCTGGTGCCCGGGCCGCGGCTGATCTTCCTCGACGAACCGACCACCGGCCTCGACCCGCGCAGTCGCCGTGACCTGTGGGGGATCGTGCGGGAGCTGGTGGCCGACGGGGTCACCGTCTTCCTCACCACCCAGTACCTCGAGGAGGCCGACCAGCTCGCCGACCGGATCGGTGTGCTCGACGGGGGCCGGCTGGTCGCCGAGGGCACCGCGGCCGAGCTGAAGCGGCTGGTCCCCGGCGGCCACGTCGAGCTCCAGGTCTCCGACAGCGAGCGGGTGGCCGAGCTGGCGCGCCGGCTGCCAGAAGCGAGCCCGGACGCCGAGGCGCTCACCGTGACCCTGCCGCACGACGGCAGCCTCACCGCGCTGCGACGGCTGCTGGACGAGATCGACGACGACGGCGCGGTCACCAGGCTCACCGTGCACACCCCGGACCTGGATGACGTGTTCCTGGCCCTCACCGGCCACCCCACCACCGAGGAGATGCCGGTATGAACACCGCGACGTACGCCGTCCGCGATTCGGCCACCATGCTGCGTCGCAACTTGAAGCGCATGGCCCGGTACCCGTCGATGACGCTGATGCTGGTCGGGCAGCCGCTGCTGTTCCTGCTGCTGTTCGTCTATGTCTTCGGCGGCACCATGGGCGCCGGTCTGCCGGGAGCCTCGGTGGGGGACCGCGGCGACTACCTGACGTTCATCACTCCCGGAATCTTGATGATGACGGTGGCAAGCGTGTCCATCGGCACCGCGGTCTTGGTCGCCACCGACATGACCAACGGGATCGTCGACCGGTTCCGGACCATGGCCATCGCCAAGGTCTCGGTGCTCACCGGCCACGTGCTCGGCGCGATGATCCAGACCGCGCTCGCGCTCGCGGTGGTCTTGGGGGTGGCGTTCCTGCTCGGCCTGGAGACCGCCGCCTCGGCGATGCAGTGGCTGGGCCTGGTCGGTCTGCTCGCGCTGCTGTCGTTCGCGATGACCTGGTTCACCGTGGCGCTGGGGCTGGCCAGCCCGGACCCGGAGACCGCGAGCAACCTGCCGATGATCTTCGTGCTGCTGCCGTTCGTGGGCAGCGGGTTCGTGCCGGTCGAGTCGATGCCGACCGGGCTGCGGTGGTTCGCCGAGCACCAGCCGTTCACGCCGATCATGGACGCCTTCCGCGGCCTGCTGGCCGGATCGCCGGGTGGTTCGGACGCGCTCTGGGCCATCGGCTGGTGCGTGGTGATCGGGTTGATCGGCTACCTCTGGTCGCGGCGCCTCTACCGGACCCGCGCCGCGAAATAGGAGACTGGTCCGATGCTGACCATCGGCGAGCTGGCGTCGTACGCCGGAGTGACGGTGCGCGCGGTGAGGCACTATCACGCCAAGGGGCTGCTGCCGGAGCCGGAGCGGGACCACTCCGGCTACCGGAGGTACGGCGCCGGCGCCGTGGTCGAGCTGATCAAGATCCGGACCCTCGCCGAGGCCGGGGTCCCGCTGGCGCGGGTGCGGGAGCTGCTGCAGGCCGACGAGGAGGAGTTCGCCGCGGCGGTCGCAGACATCGACAGGCGGCTGCGGGCGGAGATCCGGGAGCGGC
>NZ_JBFAMX010000976.1:0-2631 GCF_040659615.1 Nonomuraea sp. NPDC049784 | reverse complement strand
CGCGCGCCCGGCGGTGTTGCCGAGCGTGTACGCGAGGAACACGCCGCCCACGGCCCCGAGGAAGGCCGCGACCGGGATGCTCCCGGCCGACACCGGCAGCAGCACGATGGCCACGGTCGTCGCCAGGCCCGCCCCGGCCGCGGCGCCCAGCAGGTACGGGTCGGCCAGCGGGTTCCTGAACACGCCCTGGTACCCCGCCCCCGCCATGGCCAGCAGCCCCCCGACCACGGCGGCCACCAGCACCCGGGGCAGCCGCAGCTCGAACAGGAGCCCCTGCTCGACCGGCGCGAGCCCGGAGTCGACGTGCACGAACGGCAGCCAGTCCAGCGCCTGGAGCACCACCTGCCAGGGCGAGATGTCGGCGGCCCCGTCGAGCAGCCCGGCGATCATGCAGACGGCCAGCACGCCCAGGGCGCACGCCACCCAGAGGGGTCTGGCCCTGGACGGGCCGGCCTGCCGTGTCATGGTCAGCTCTTGGCCCCGGTCTTGGGCACGGCCTTGGTCACCGCTGCGCCGATGGACTCGGCGAGCTGGACGACACGCGGCCCCCAGCGGGAGGCGAGGTCGTCATCGAGCTGGATCACCTGGTCGTTCTTGATCGCGGACAGGCCCTTCCAGCCGGGCCGCTTGGCCAGGGTGTCCTTGCTCTGCCCGCAGCACTTGACGTCGCCCAGGAAGATCAGGTCGGGGTCGGCCTGGGCCACGAACTCGGCCGACAGCTTGGGATAGCCGCCCGCCTGGTCGGGGGCCTTGTCGGCGATGTTCGTGAGACCGAACATCGCGTAGACCTGCCCGATGAACGTCTGGGACGTCGCCGCGTACGGCGTCTGGTCGAGCTCGTGGTAGAAGGTGAGCTTCTTGTCCTTGGGCGCCTCGGCGGCCAGCTTCTCCATGGCCGTCTTCATGCCGGAGACGACCTCGTCTGCCTTGGCCTTGTTGCCGGTGGCCGCGCCGATCTCGGCGATCTCGTCGTACGCCTCGTCCAGCTTGGCGGCGGCGGGCTCGAGCAGGACGGGCACGTTCACCTTGCCCAGCTCGGCGACGATCTGGTCGATGTCGTTGGAGACGATGACCAGGTCGGGCTTCTTGGCGACGATGGCCTCGACGTTCGGCTTGAAGCCGGACAGGTCGGTCTTGGGGGCCTCGGGCGGGTAGTTCGACTGGTCGTCCACGGCGACGACCTGGGAGCCGGCGCCGATCGCGAAGAGCGTCTCGGTGTGGGTGGCCGAGAGGGAGACGATCCGTTCGGGCTTCTTGGCGAGGGTGACCTTGCCGTTGCCCGCCTCGATCGTGACGGGGAACTCCGCCGAGGAAGCGGTGGCGGGGGCAGTGGCCGTGGGGGCGGCGGAGGGAGTGGGGGCGGTCTGGCCACATCCGGCCAGAACCAGCGTTCCCAGCAGCGCGCCCGCGAAGGCCGTGCGTACGGGCCTCACGAGTAGTCCTTTCACACTGTTCGGAACCGAGAGACCCGCGTTTGAGCGACGGATCACCCTTTTCCACGAGGGTTGATGACGTCAGCGCAGAGGCAGGCGACCTGGCTATGACAGTTGCGGGACAGCGCCGGATTCACACCGGACTTCGCTGCAACACTGCGCGTCGGACAAACGCTATCAATCCTCCAGATGCGCGCGGCGTCAAGGGGCGAGTTGGGCCTCCGTCTCGGCGATGATCTCCTGGAGCCTCAGCCCGTGGGCGGCGTCGAGGGGATGGCCGCCGCCGTTCCGCACGGTCTCGGCGAACTCCGCGACCAGGGTGACCATGGGGTCGTCGTCGAAGGGCTGGAGCACGGCGCTGCCGGTGCGGCCGTAGACGGCGAACGTGGACGGCGGCAGGTCTCCGGCGGCGGCCATGCACAGTGACGCCTCGCTGACGGCGCCGCCCTCGTGCTCCAGCAGCAGCCCGGTCCAGCCGAGCGGGTCGCCGTGCGCGCGCACCCCGGTCACCGGGCCCAGGGCGGCGTCGAGCAGGTCGATCACGTGCGGGCCGACGTCGAGCAGCGCGCCCTTCTTGAGCCGCCACGGGGTGGCGAAGGGGTGGTCGCCGAGGAGGACCCCGGAGATGTTCGTGGCATGGCCGCCGAACGCCTGGATCTCCCGGCACCGGTCCAGGAACGCGCGGGTCTGGGCGGCGTACCGCATGGTGAGGACCATCTGGGAGGCCACGCCCGCCTCAGCGACGGCCTCGGCCAGGCGTCGCGCGCCGTCCAGCGTGTCCGCGAGGGGCTTCTCGAGCAGCAGCGCCTTGCCCGCGCGGGCGGCGCGGACGCCGAGCTCGGCCTGTACGGCGGGCGGCACGCAGAACGCCACGGCCTCGCAGGCGTCGAACAGCTCCTCGATCCGCTCGAACACCGGCGCCCCGAGCCGGGCGGCGGCCTCGGGGCGGCGGGCCCACACGCCTGCCAGCCGCGTGTGCGGCCCCCTGGACAACATCGGCCCGTGCGCCATCTCGGCCCACGGCCCCGCTCCGACCAGCCCCACCGCCACCGGCTCCATGAAAACCTCCCCGACATACCGCCCTTATTGGGAGGATCTTCCCACATTGCGAAACCAGGCCTGGCTGGCGTACAACGCGAAACTCGCGCAGAACTGCCGCGAGCGCACCGGCCCGGCGATCGGCCCGGCACGATGGGCG
>NZ_JBFAMX010000975.1:0-2632 GCF_040659615.1 Nonomuraea sp. NPDC049784 | reverse complement strand
ACGCAGCCGGACCGCCTTCAGCCGATCGCCGTCCACGCCGGGCGGCAGCTGGCCGATCCACCGCGCCTCGGCCGTGGCCAGCGGTTGCTCGGACAGCGTCACGCCCTCCGCGTCCAGGAACGTGGCCGTGGCCGGGCCGGGGAGCGGGGACAGGCGGATCCGGGGGTCGGTGCCGAGCGCGTACCGGACCTCGGCCCGCTCGCGGAGGCCCTGGAGCGGCGAGACGATCCTGTCGGGGAAGACCTGCGCGCTCCCGCCGCCCATCACGCGTGCCTCGGCGGCGGCCGCACCGATCACGGCGACCGTCCTGACCTGCCGGAACGGCAGGATCCCGTCGTTGGTCAGCAACGTGAAGCCGCGCGTGGCCACCTCCCGGGCCAGCGCCCCGCCGTCAATCGGACGTCCGACGGCAGACCGGTCCCCGGCGCCGCGCAGGGCGCCGACCCGCTGGGCCAGGCGCAGGATACGGCGCACGCGATCGTCCACGACGGACTCCGGCACGCGCCCCTCCCGCACGGCCGCCTCCAGCTTCTCGCCCCAGGGTCCGAACGGGCCGGGCATCGCCACGTCGGTGCCTCCCATGGCGGCGGCCTCGGTCGAGCGCAGGGCAGTCCAGTCCGACACCACGAACCCGTCGAACCCCCACTCACCCTTCAGCACCCCGTTCACCAGCGCGGAGTGCTCGGTCATGGTGGTGCCGTTCACCGAGTTGTAGGCGGTCATGAGGCCCCACGCCCCCGCCTGCACCACCCGCTCGAACGGCCGCAGGTACGCCTCCCGCAGGGCCTTCTCGCTCACCCGGACGTCCGCGGTGAAGCGGTCGGTCTCGAAGTCGTTGGCCACGAAGTGCTTGGGCGTGGTGGCGACGCCGCCCTCCTGGACGCCTTCGACGTAGGCCGCGCCGATCTCCCCCGTCAGGTACGGATCCTCGGAGAAGCACTCGAAATGGCGGCCTCCGAGCGGCGAGCGGTGCAGGTTGATCGTGGGCGCGAGGAGCACGTGCACGCCCTTGCGCCTGGCCTCCTGCGCCAGCAGCGCGCCGGCCCGCCGCACCAGCTCCACGTCCCACGTGGCGGCCAGCGCGGTCGGGCTGGGCAGCGCGATCGAGGGGTCGCCCGCGCTCCACTGCTCCCCGCGTACGCCGATCGGGCCGTCACTCATGACGAGCCGGTCGAGGCCGATCTCGGGCAGCGGCGGGAGCGACCACATGTCGGCCCCGGTGAGCAGGCGGATCTTGGTGCTGAGGTCAAGCCGGGCGATGAGTTCGTCGAAGTCCACCAGCACAGTCTTCACCAGCGGGCCGAACATCCGGAAGACGAAACCGAACGTGGTTCAAGATGAATACGGGCTCAGCCCTAGGTCGTTGACCTGCGTGAATACCTGGCCGCCATGGCGTGGAAGACCTCCTTGGGCTCCCAGCGCCGCTCGTCGAGCATCTTCACCACGCCGTACGAGCCGATGTCGGCCTCACCGGTCCTGTTGTAGGCCGCGAACGTGAACCACAGCGCGGTGTCCACGCCCTCCTGCTCGAAGACGTCCATCAGCTCGGTGAAATAGCGCACCTGCTCGCCCTCGTCGCGTACGGCGCCGTCGGGCACCACCCACGCCGAGCCGCCGCGCTCCCCCGCGCCGCGGTAGGCACACGTGCCGAACTCGGTCACGGCGACCGGCTTGCCGTGCTTGAAGTGGGCGCGCAGCTCGTCCACGAAGTCGTGGGCGTTGTAGGAGGCGCGGTAGGCGTCCACGCCCGCCACGTCGAACGGGGCCCAGTCGACCGGCTCCCACGGCCCCGAGGCGTAGGTCAGCCTGCCGCCGAACAGCGGCCGCACGGTCTCGGCCACCTTCGCCAGGTAGACGTTGAAGCGCGGCATGACCCGCATCAGGGACATCCACCACTCGACGTCGCCGCTCATCATGGCGTTGAGCCGGTCGCCGTAGCCGTCGCCGTCGATGAAGCCCTTGCCGAACCCGGTGATCTCGCAGCCGGTGACCAGCACGATCTCGGCGCCGTCGCGGCGCAGCCCCTCGGCGCGCCTGGCCGAGTCGGCGAAGACCTCGAGCATCTCGTCCTGCGTGAGGTCCACGGGGAACGGGGTGAACCAGACCTCCAGCCCGGCCACCGCGGCCTCCCTGGCCGCCGCCTCGACGCGCTCGGGGTCGCGGCCGGAGATGCGTACCGACGCGCAGTGCAGGTCTTCGGCGATCGTGCGCATGTCGCGCCGGACGTCCTCGATGTGGAACGACTTGCGGCTCAGGCCGTCGCCCGGGAGAAACCCGACGTCATAGTTGATCCCCTTTTTCATGATTTATCCCCTCTTTGTGTCAACCCGTGCTCCAGGAGGTCGAAGGCCAGCTCCACGTCGCCCGCCAGGCGCCTGCCCGCCTCCTCCAGGGGCTCCCCCGCGGCGATGCGCTGGAAGAACGCCTCCTGGAGGGTGGTGACGGCGGCGGTGATCAGCGCGGCCATGAGCTGCGCGGCCAGGTCGTCGCCGGGATGGGCCGCCTTGAGCGCCTCGGCCAGCTCGTACCGCTCGCTCATGCGCACCCCGTGCAGCGCGCCCATCAGGGCCGGACTCGAGGCGATCACGCGGACCCTGGTCAGCAGCGCCTCCACGTCCACCTCGCCCGCGCC
>NZ_JBFAMX010000974.1:0-2643 GCF_040659615.1 Nonomuraea sp. NPDC049784 | reverse complement strand
TGCGGACGCTGCACGACGCCGGGTGGATCAGGCCCGCCGCGGGCGAGGTCACGCGCTGGCAGGTGACCATCAAGGCGCTCCAGGTCGGCCGCCGGGCGGAGCTCGGCCTGCGCGATGCGGCGATGCCGGTCATGGAGGAGCTGATGCCGGTCATGGAGGAGCTGAGGCAGCGCACGGGGGAGACGATCCACCTGATGGTGCCGGAGGGCGACGCGGTCGTCCTGATCGAGCGCCTGGAGACCGACAAGCCGCTGCGCATCGTGCTGCCGCTCGGCATCCGGCTGCCGCTGCACGCCTCGGCCAACGGCAAGGCCGTTCTCGCGCGCCGGCCGAGTCCCCCGGACGAGCTTCCCGCGTACACCGACACCACGATCATCGATCGCGGGGCGCTCGGCGCCGAGCTGGAGGCGGTCCGCGCGCGGGGTTATGCGGACAATCGTGGCGAGTGGCGCTCCGACATCGCCGCCGTCGCGTCCGCCGTCCTGGGCTCGGACGGTCCGATCGCCAGCCTCAGTATTTCCACCCCGGCCAGCCGTATGCCGGAGGATCTGCGCGTGGAGTACGGAAAGCTCGTCACTCTGGCGGCCCGCACGCTGACGGAGTCCCTGACCTGACGGCAGCCGAACGGCAACTTGTCATCTGAGCATCCGGAAACTTTCTGGAAATCTAGCTGCGAACGCTGGCCCAATCCCGCAGCGATCAGCGCGAATATAGCAGTTTGCACCCTCTTGACACGCCGAAACCCTGACCCCTAAGTTGCCGCAATATTAACGGGAATTCGTCGAAAGTTTTCGGCGTCATGCCGGGGAGCAGCCGAAAGGATCGCATGAGGGGCCAGGTACCTACCGACAAGTGGCGGGACACGCGGTTGTCTCCCGCCGAGCGGGCCGAGGCGCTCATCCCGCTCATGACGCTGGAAGAGAAGATCGCCCAGCTCGTCGGCGTCTGGGTCGGCGCCGATGCCTCAGGGGGAGGCGTCGCACCGCACCAGGCCGACATGACGGGCGTCGAGTGGAGCGACGTCATCGCCCATGGGCTGGGCCAGCTGACCCGCCCGTTCGGGACCGCGCCGGTCGATCCGGTCGCGGGCGCTCGCTCGCTGGCCGCCTCGCAGGCGCAGATCGTGGCGGCGAGCAGGTTCGGGATCCCGGCCCAGGTCCACGAGGAGTGCCTGACCGGGTTCGCCGCCTGGCGCGCGACCGTCTACCCGGCGCCACTGAGCTGGGGCGCGTCCTTCGACCCCGAGCTGGTCGAGGAGGTGGCCGGGCGGATCGGCCGGTCCATGCGGGCCGCCGGAATCCACCAGGGCCTGGCCCCGGTCCTGGACGTGACCCGCGACTACCGCTGGGGACGCACCGAGGAGACGATCGGCGAGGACCCCTACCTGATCGGCACGATCGGAGCGGCCTACGTTCGCGGGCTTGAGAGCGCGGGGATCGTCGCCACGCTGAAGCACTTCGCCGGCTACTCCGCCTCCCGCGGCGGCCGCAACCTCGCGCCCGCGCACATGGGGCGCAGGGAACTGGCGGACGTGATCCTGCCGCCGTTCGAGATGGCCCTGCGCCTGGGCGGCGCCCGCTCGGTGATGAACTCGTACGCCGAGGTCGACGGCGTTCCCGTGGCGGCCGACGAGAGCCTGCTGACCGGCCTGCTCCGGGACGAGTGGGGCTTCGCGGGCACGGTGGTCGCGGACTACTTCGCGATCCGGTTCCTGCAGAAGCTGCACGGCGTCGCGGCGGAGGCGGCCGACGCGGCCGGGCTCGCCTTGCGGGCCGGGATCGACGTCGAACTGCCCACGGTGGACACCTTCGGCGCCCCCCTCATCGAGGCGGTCAAGGCGGGGGAGGTCGACGAGGCGCTGATTGACCGCGCGCTGCGCCGGGTGCTGGCGCAGAAGGCCGAGCTCGGGCTGCTCGACGAAGGCTGGCAGGCGCTGCCCGGCGAACCCGAGGACGTGCGCCTCGACGACGAGCAGAGCCGGGAGCTCGCCCTGCGCCTGGCGCGCGAGTCCGTCGTCCTGCTGCGGAACACCGGCGGGATCCTGCCGCTCGCCCCAGGCCGGAAGGTGGCCCTCGTAGGCCCGGTGGCCGACGACCCGATGGCGATGCTCGGCTGCTACGCCTTCCCCACGCACGTGGGCCCGCATCCCGAGCACGGGCTCGGCGTCGACATCCCGTCGCTGCGCGAGGCGCTCGGCACGCTGATCCCCGATCTGACGTACCAGCCGGGCTGCGGCATCACCGGCGACGACACCTCCGGCATCGCGGCGGCCGTCGCGGCGGCCGCAGAGAGCGACGTGTGCGTGCTCGCCGTCGGCGACCGGGCGGGACTGTTCGGGCGCGGGACCTCCGGCGAGGGCTGCGACGCCACCGACCTGCACCTGCCCGGCGTGCAGTCCGAGCTGGTCAGGGCCGTGCTCGCGACCGGCACCCCGGTGGTCCTGGTGCTGCTGGCCGGGCGGCCGTACGCGCTGGGGCCGGAGTCCGACGCGGCCGCGGCCGTGGTCTACGGCTTCTTCCCGGGCCAGCGGGGCGGCCGGGCGCTGGCCGAGGTGCTCACCGGCGCGGTGAACCCGTCAGGACGGCTTCCTGTCAGCGTGCCGCGCGACCCCGGCGGCCTGCCCACGACGTACCTGTCGCCGTC
>NZ_JBFAMX010000973.1:0-2645 GCF_040659615.1 Nonomuraea sp. NPDC049784 | reverse complement strand
CGTCGGAGGCGCTTCGGCCGCTCGGCATCGAGTTGCGGCATTTTGCCGTGCTGATCGTGCTGGTCGACCGCGGGCCCACGGTGCAGCGGGACTTGGCGGCGGCGACGGGGTCGGACAAGGCGGGAATCATGCGGGTCGTGGACGACCTGGAGCACAAGGGGCTGGCCGTACGCAAGACCGTTCCGGGGGACCGGCGGGTGCGGGCAGTGGAGATCACGCCTCAGGGCCTCGAGCTTTTCGATGCAGCCCATGTTGCGGCGGAGCCGGTGGCCAAGCGTCTGGCTGCCGAACTGGGGCCCGGCGAGCCCGAGCAGCTGGCGGATCTGTTGACGCGGTTTGCCTATCCCGCAGGCGGTGAGGCGTAAGCGCGCCCGCGCGGTTAGGGCTTCGTCGCCGACAGGGATCGAGCCGTCCCAGCCGATGCAGTACGGGTTTGCCGGGACGCGCGGCAGGCGGACTGGTCGATGGTCGCGGGACCGTCACCACTCCACCCCCCATCGCGCCCCGGCGGTCTACAGGTCCGGGATGTCGTGGTGGTGGCGCCGGATGTGCGCCGCAAAGGCCCGCAGGTATCCGATCAGAAATTCGGCGGTGGACGGCACCTGGATGTCGCCTTCGTCGTCAATCAATTCCTTGGTGAACTGGATGTAGGCCTCGGGCTTACCCAGCACCGGGGAGTTGGTGAAGGACAGGATGGTCTTGAGGTGCTGCTGTGCGACCGCGGTGGAGATCGGGCCGGGTGAGGCTCCGATGATCGCGGCCGGCTTGCCGTCCAGCACGTTGGATCCATAGGGCCGGGTCGCCCAGTCGATGGCGTTCTTCAGCGCGCCCGGGATGGACCGGTTGTACTCGGGGGTGACGAACAGGAGGGCGTCGGAGGCTTTGATCGCGTCCTTGAACTCCTGGGCCACGGCGGGGTAGCTCGCGTCGTGGTCGTGGCTGTACAGGGGCAACTCGCCGATGGGGATCTCCGTGAGGCGGAGTTCCGGCGGCGCGAGACGGCTCAAGGCCAGAGCGAGCCGCCTGTTGATCGACTTCAGGGACAGGCTCCCGACGATGTAACCAACGGTGTAAGTCATTGCATTTCCTCTCAAGGCATGAACTTGCCGCCGTCAAAATTTGACGGTCTGGCCGGGGTTGAAAGTCGGTGTCGGAAGAGCCGAGCAAGCCGCCCAGTTCACGGGCGGGCGAACGGCTGCACCGGTAAGTGGCCCGCGGCGTTGTCGACCTCGGAGGAGATGCCGGCGGCGATGGTGCGCAGCTCAGAGCGCCGGCCGGTCCGCTCGGCCGATGCCTTCGGCGCCTCGTCACTGACAGCGGTGGCGATGACGGTGTCGCCGTTGCGCGGGAAACGTCCGGGCAGGAGAGCTCCGATGCCTCCGGTGATGACGACGACTCGTTCGGTGTTCATGGTCCTTCTCCAGTGGCCTAACCCTTGACGAACGTGACCGTCTCGTCGAGCGGCGCCCGGCCCGTACGGGAGTAACCCACCGTGACGTCCTCGAACCCGATCGACATGCCACAGAAGAGGATGAGCTCGTCCGGGGGCGACAGGACCTCCGCAACGGTCTTGCGATACTTCGCCCACGCCATCTACGTGCAACTGTGCAGCCCTTCGGCGCGGAGCAGCAGCATGACGGTCTGCAGATACATGCCGACGTCGGCCCATTGGGGCAGGCCCATGTCACGGTCGATGTAGCAGAACAGGGCGGCGGGCGCGCCGTAACAGTCCCAGTTCGCGGCAGCGGCCCGCTGGCGCGCCTCCAAGTCCTCGCGCGAAACACCGAGTGCGCCGTAGTGCTCCTCGCCGAAGGCGAATCGGCGCTCGCGGTACGGAGACTTCAGTGCGGACGGGTACATCTCGTACTCCCGCTCGTCCCAAGAGTCAGCTGCGGCAAGGCGCTCGCCGACGCGCTTCTTGATCTCGGCCAGCGGCCCGCCGGTCACAACGTAGGCGTGCCACGGCTGGAGGTTCGATCCGGACGGCGCCCAGGCCGCGGCGGACAGGACGCGCTCCAGCACCTCCTTCGGGACAGGCCGATCAGTGAATCCGCGCACCGCCCGTCGACTCCTCACCGCCTCATAGACGTCCAAGATCGCCTACCTTCGCCATCTGCTCAACGTGTCTAGCTCCATTACGTTCACGACGGTATCATTCGCGACAGTATCATTCAATACTATTCAGCCGGCATGATCCATCACCCGATGGGAGAAGAACCATGTCCTTGATCGTCAGCGAGCTCTTGTTCTGTGCGGCTATCGCGGCGGCGCTGGCCGGGGTGTTCCTGCACCGGCGGACGCCAGCCCAGGGGCGGGCTTGCTCGCCGCAGGAGCAGCAGTTGCTCGTCATGCTCGCGCGCGACGAGATCGACGAGGAGGAATACCGCCACCGGCGGGACACCGCCTGTGCACCCCGTCCGGCGGCGCTGACCAGCGGGCTCGCGCACCCATGTGGCGTCCCAGGCGGCCTGATGAGCGGCGAGGTGACCCCATGAGACCGGGCTTGCCGCTGCGGCGGCTCCGCCTCGGCTCGACGCGGATCCGGCTCACCGCCACGGCCATGGGCACGGCGTTCGCCCTGCTGGTGCCGTTCGGCATGGTGGGGGCGTCGGCCGCCGCGCATGCCTCGGCCGCCCCTGGCTGGT
>NZ_JBFAMX010000972.1:0-2646 GCF_040659615.1 Nonomuraea sp. NPDC049784 | reverse complement strand
GCCGTACCCGCGCAGCCGTGCTGGCCACGTTGCGCGCCCCGGCCACCACCACGTCCGTGGCCGAACGGGTCGGCATCTCCCTCGGCTCTGCCAGCCAGCACACCACGGTACTGCGCAACGCCGGACTCATCTCAACCACCCGGACGGGCGGCGCCGTCCTCCACACCCTGACCCCCCTCGGACAGGCCCTCCTCCACAGCGGCCCGAACGTCGGCTCGTAACCCATGGCGCGCGACCGCGACGACGGCGGATTTCGCCAACCGCCGATCGGCCGGGGCACCCATGATGAGCAGCTCATTAACGGGTACGGCCCGGGCAGACCGGGCCCGCCGCGGTGAAGTATGGCGTTCCGTGGCCGTGCTGTGGGGCAAGCGAACGTCAAGGGCGTCAGGGCTTCGGGACGCGGTAGCGCAGGTGGGTCACGGACCCCGCGACGGGTTTCGCCTCCGGGATCAGCTCGGCCCGTTCCCCGGCGAACAGTGGTGTGCCCGCCCCCATCAGCAGGGGGACCAGGTGGATGCGCACCTCGTCGAGCAGGCCCGCCCTGAGCAGCTGCCGGGCGACGTCCGCACCCAGCACCAGGACGGCCTTGTCCCCGGCGGCATCCTTGGCGCGCCGGACTGCGGCCTCCAGCCCGTCGAAGGCGAACGTCCCGCCGTTGTCGCCGAGGAGGTCCTGCCTGGTCCGGTGGGTGACCACGAAGCTCGGGACGCCGGGCCATGGTGTGCCGCCCCACGGGACCACGCCGAGGTCAAAGGTACGCCGTCCGATGACGGCGGCTCCTACCGCCGCGTCCACCTGTTGGCGGATGCCGATGTCGACCCCGCCGTCCGGCCCTTTCCCGGCCATCCACTCGTGCAGCCGTTCGCCGCCGTCCCCCATAGGCTCCTCTTTCCGGACGTTCGGTCCCGCCGCGAACCCGTCCAGGGACATCGACACATCCAGCACTACCTTGCTCATCGCGAGCCTTCCTTCGATCCACCGGCGCCGCCATCCGGCGCCGTCACGAGAAGGTCGGAGCCGGCCCGACCGTCTCGACACCACGACGGAAAGATCAGTGGGAATGAACGTGAACGTGGAACACCCGGGTTGCTTCTGGCCGTACCTCGGCTGAACCCGGACATGGGCTCGACACCGCCGACTCGATGGAGGAACAGGCCGGACCCGCCCGACCGTTGCGGGACCGGCTCATGGGTGGGACGGGGCGGCGAGGGAGCCGACCTGGGTGTCGGTTCGCTTCTCCAGGCGGCTGCCGCGCGGTGGGGTGATGGTCATGATGGTGCTGGGGATGTCCAGGTGGATGCGGTGCCATCGCCCGCGCGGGACGATGGCGGCGGTTCCGGCCCACAGCCTGATCTCCTCTTCCATCTGTCCTGGCTGTTCCGGACGGAGGTAGATGCGTATCTTGCCGATGATGCAGGACACGACCTCCTCGGCCTCGGGGTGGACCTCCCAGTGGCCGGCGTGGACGTCGGCGCCGGTCTTGGCGTGGAAGGCCCTCAGGTGCCAGCCGTCCCGGTCGGCGTCCACGGGACTGGTCCGGGCGTGAATCCTGCCGCCCGTGTGAAGGTGAATGCAGGACGCGAAGAGCTCGATCGGGGTCACGGTCATGCCGAAACAACCTTCCTTTGGTGCGAGCCGATGAAATGCGCCGCCGACGCTTTCTTCCTCGTGGCAAGGCGGGCGCCTCCCCAGGGGGAGAGCCGGGAACGCCTGTGGGAGCAGCCACGCAGCCGTTCCCGGCTCTTCGACGGTCAGGCGGGGTTCTCGGCGGCGGCGGTCAGGACCGCACGGCCGAGGATGTGGCCGGCGATGGTGAATCCGAGGTAGGCAGGGGTGGCTTCGGCCGGGACGCCGATGGTCTCGATGTCGAGGGCGTGCACCACGATGAAGTAGCGGTGCGAGCCGTGCCCTGCCGGCGGGGCCGCGCCGATGAAGCACGCCGCGCGGGCGTCGTTGGGCAGCTGGTAGGCGCCCTCGGGAAGGCCCGAGCCGGTCTCGTCGCCCGCGCCCTCGGGCAGCTCGGTGACGGTGGCGGGGATGTCGGCCACGGCCCAGTGCCAGAACCCGGAACCGGTCGGCGCGTCCGGGTCGTACACCGTCACGGCGTAGCTCTTCGTCCCCTCGGGGGCACCGCTCCAAGACAGCTGCGGGGAGACGTCCTTGCCGCCCGGGAGACCGCTGGACATCTGCTCAGCGGGCCAGGGGGCGCCGTCGGTCAGCGTAGTGCTGGTGACGGTGAAGGAGGGCGCCTCAGGGAGACGGGCAAAGGGGTTGTTGGCGCTCATCACATGCTTCCTTCAGGGAGATGGTGGGTCGGTTGACGCCGGCCCGTGGCGACTGCTCGCCTATGGGAGGCGTCTGACGGTGATGGGGGTGGCCGTTGCGGCACCGTCGAGGACACCGTCCGGACACGATCGACGATAACACAGATAATCGATTATTTGATGGATGGTCTATGGTGTGGGCATGACGCAGACCGCCGGCACACCGACCAAGCAGATGCTCTCCGAGCGTGTTCACGCCCGGCTCCGGGAAGCGATCATGAGGGGCGCGTACGCCCCCAGCCAAGCGCTCAAGCCACAGGAGCTCGCCCAGCAGCACCAGGTCAGCCTGGCGGTCGTCCGCGAGGCCCTGGTAGGGCTG
>NZ_JBFAMX010000971.1:0-2650 GCF_040659615.1 Nonomuraea sp. NPDC049784 | reverse complement strand
GGCCAGCCCGTCAGCATCCGCTCGCTCGGCACCGGCCCCGACGGCCGCGTCTACGCGGGCGGCTTCTTCACCGGCGGTCTGGCCGCCTACGACCCCGCCACCGGAGAGACCCAGAACTGGCCGAACGTCGGCCAGAGCGAGGGCATCGTCACCCACAAGGGCAAGCTCTACCTCGGCGTCTACCCCGGCGCCCGGATCTACGAGTTCGACGGGACCGCACCCAGGCTCCTGCTCGACCTCGGCGCCCAGGAGCAGGACCGGCCCTTCGCGATGATCTCCGCGGGCGACTGGCTGGCGTTCGGCACGGTGCCCAAGGCCGGCACGCATGGCGGCGCGCTCGGCCTGCTCGACCCCGCCACCGGGCGCACGGTGATCAGGCGGGACATCATCCCGGGCCACAGCGTCGTCGGGCTGGCCTACCGCGACGGGGTCGTCTACGGCGCCACCTCGGCTTTCGGCGGCACCAGCACGCCGCAGGGCGACGCCGTGGCGTTCGCGTACGACATCGCCACGGACTCGCTCAAGTGGCAGACCACCCCCGTCCCCGGCGACCTGGCGCTCGGCTCGATCGCCTTCGACGACGCCGGGCGGCTGTGGGGGCTGACCCCGGACACCCTGTTCGAGCTGGACCCGGCCACCGGGCAGACCGTCAGGACCGTCAAACACCAGACCTATGCCTGGTCCAGCGCCACGCAGGTCTGGCTGGACACCAACCTCGTCTTCCACAAGGGCTTCCTGTGGGGCAAGGTGCAGGGCAAGGCGTACCGGATCGATCCGGGGACGATGGCGCTCGCGCTCATCGCCCGCCCGATCTCGAACCTGATCCTCGGCCCCGACGGCCACCTCTACCTGTCACGTTTCGAGAACTTCTACACCTATCGCGTCTGCTGACGGGCCAGCCGGAACAGGCGCGGCCCCTCGGCGAAGTAGACGTCCCCGGACCCGTGCACCGCGAGCTGCTGCACGGGTCCCTGCCTCAGCACGTCGTGCCGCCCGGTCCACGGGTCGAGCGAGAAGACGTACTGGCCGGCGTGCGCGCCGTACAGGATGTGGTCGTGCCGGTTGAAGGCGAGCTGCCCGCTCGCGCTCTTGCTGTCCGACAGGGTGACGCGCTCGATCACCTTGCGGGCGTCCGTGCTGACCGCGAACACCTCGCCGCCCGCGATGCCCCACAGCCTTCCCCGGTCGTCGAACGTCAGTGCCGGGACGGCTGGCTTGCCGGGGGCGGGGACGATCTCCCACAGCAGCCGGTTCTCCTTCACCGACCACGCGAACAGCTTGGCCTCCGGCTGCGTCGGCGGCGTGGCCGTCTGCCCGCTGTAGATGGACGTGCCGCCGTAGAGCACGCCGTCGCGGTAGGCGAGCGAGACGATGCTCTGGTCCTGGACCACGTTGCGCTGGGCGTGCTTGAGCGTCCCGGTCCGCGGGTCCCACACGGCCAGCACGCCGCCCAGCTCGCCGAGGTCGGGCATGGTGCCGGCGGCGAGGTATCGGCCCGCCGACACCAGCGCCCGCGGCCTGATCTGCTTGTCCGCGGCGAAGTCGAACAGCCGTGCCGGGTTCGCCGCCGGGCCTGGTTCGGGGCTGGGCGAGTACTCGGTGCTGTTCCACGGCAGCGCCGGGTCGTAGGCGTAGACCCTGGCCTCGGGATAGGCGCCGATGTAGAGCTTGCCGTCGTGGGCGGTCATGTCCTCGCTCTGGGAGAACGTGTGGAATTCCTCGCGATGGCCGGTCTCCGGGTCCAGCGCGGCGAAACCCCCGTTGAGGAAGCCGCCTGCGTACATACGGCCGTCGGGGCCTTCAGCGAGCGCGGTCACGTCGATGGGCTCGCCCTTGACCCCCGTCTGCACGAACGACTTCGCGCCGGTCTGGGGGTTGTAGCGGAACATCAGCCCGCGCCAGAGCAGGCCGACGACGCTCTTGCCCGGATAGTCCGGCAGGCCCAGCTCGGCCCAGCCGATGCCGCGCGTGTTGGCCACGCGGCCCGTGATGGGCACCCCGGTCGGCGTCGTGGTCTTGGTGCGAGGGTTGTAGCGGACCAGCTCACCGCTCTTGACCAGGTAGACCGCGCCGTCGGCGTCCGGGGGCGAGACGTCCAGGCCGTGCGCGGCGTCGAGCGTGCCGGTCCATTGGCCGGCGGCGATGTCCCAGACGTGCAGCGGCCCCGGGCTCGCGCCGCCGTAGCGGACGTAGAGGAAGCCGCCCGCGGCGTTCACGTCATAGGCCCACTTGCCCGCCGGGTCGAGGCCGTCGGGCGTGGGGAGCTGCCTGGTCGCGCCCGAGGCGGCGTCGATCTCGAAGACAGCGGCGGGGGCCTCGGTGCCGGCGTAGATCTTCCCGTCGGCGTAGGAGACGCTACGGACGTAGGCGTGGGAGGGTGAGAGCTTGCCGTAGTCGCGCACGCCGGTCGCGGGGTCGTAGGCGAACAGGCGGCCACCCGGCGAGGTGCCGCCGTAGACGGTGGAGCCCTCGCCCGCGGCCACGGACCAGATGAAGTCCTCAGAGGCCAGGGGCCTGCCGAGGTCCTGGACACCACCCTGGTCCGTCCAGCGGTAGAGGCGGCCGTCGCCATACGTGCCGGCGTACACGCCGCCGTCCGGGGTGGCGTCCAGGGCCCAGGAGCCGCCGGCGCCCGGCAGGTCGTACCTGG
>NZ_JBFAMX010000970.1:0-2659 GCF_040659615.1 Nonomuraea sp. NPDC049784 | reverse complement strand
TCGACCTGGCCTGCGACCTCTACGTGACCCCCCTCACGGACTGACCACACCAGATCCGAAAGTCAACCCCCGAGAGACTTCCAGGCAAGGCCACTTAGTTCAGAGAAGATCCCTTCGAGGATGACGTGGTAGCCGGCGTTCAGGGCGTGGCGGCACATGGCGTCGAGCAGCCCGATGTTCACACCGTCCGGCTTGTCCCCTGTCCTGTAGGTTCTTGCGGCGCACCGCGTTCTGACTGGTGATCGCCATGCCGCGTAGGCCATACGTTTCCCGTACGGTTCGGGCCACGGTGGACTAGCCCGATCCCGAGTTCCCGCGGTGTTCCGCGCCACGCTGCATGAGGACGTAGTTGGGTTGTCGGTCGTTGATGGTGTTGATCAGTGACCGAGGGGTGGTTTGGGCGTGTCCGGTTTCGTGTGCGACGCCAGCGTGAGCATGAGTTCCCGGGGTGAGTACTTGGCCCTCCATCGCTGATCTTGGCCAGTGACCTTGGCATGCCCCGCATCGTCATCAGCCGTTCGCGCTGAGTGATCAGTCGATTACTGATATGCAGGAGGGTGTGCGGCTGACTGCTGGAGGGGGAGTCGGCCTTGCCGTGGGGCGATCGTTATCTAGGGTTCTTTGTATCTCTTCGCAGGTCAGAGCGCGATGATCTTGTCCGGCACGTAAGGCACGCTGGTTGACCCGGAAGTGGTGCACCAGTTGCTCGTGCGCACCAGCCACGCTGACCCGCTGACCCAGCTCACGCCGGCGAACACCAGGTGATGGAACCCCTGGCGCAGGGCCTGACCAACGCCTCGATCGCGCAATCCCTGCACGGGTCGCAGAGCGCGGGGGAAAAGCACGTCAACGCACTGTTCGACAAACTCCGCCCTGTCGCACACCACCAGCTACAGTTATCGCCGGGGCCTAGCGGTGTCCTAGCGGTGCTGCGCTACCTCGGCTCCTGAGGTTTTCCGCAGGAAGAATGGGCGGGGCACCGCATTCTGCCGCGAAGTTGATCTCCGTAGCGTTGTACCCATGATGCAGACGATGATGAACGTGCTGGTGACGGCGGTTGTGGCGGCGAGTGGCTCCGGCGCGGACGTACGCCCCGACATGGAGAAGATCGTGACGGGCAACGGCGCCACGGCGGTCCTGGCACGGGTCTCCGACGCCGACCGTACCTGGTCGGGCGCCGTCGGCGTACGCGATATCGAGCGTGGCGGACGGCCTTCTCCCAACGGCTACTTCCGGGCAGCATCACCAAGACCTTCGTCGCCACCGTGGTGCTCCAGCTCGTGGACGAGAACAAGGCGGACCTCGACGACCCCATCGAGCGGTACCTGCCCGGTCTCGTGCCCGGCGGCTCACAGATCACCGTCCGCGAGATCCTCAACCACACCAGCCACCTGTACGACTACATGAGCGAGCCCGGCTACTCGACCAACCGCTGGCGCGGCGAGGCCCGGTTCCGCTCGTACCAGCCGCGAGAGCTGCTCAAGGTCGCCTTCGCCAAGCAACTCCCCGACGACGGGAAGTGGCACTACTCCAACACCAACTACGTGGTGCTCGGGCTCCTGGTGGAGAAGCTGACCGGCAACCCGTACGGCGAGGAGGTCGCGCGCCGCATCCTGCGCCCGCTGAAGCTGCGCCACACGGTGGTGCCGGGGAACAGGGCAGGAGTGCCGTCGCCGCATGCCAAGGGGTACGAGCCGCTGCCCGACCTGGTGGACGCGACCCGGATGAACCCCTCACTGGACTGGGCCGCCGGGGAGATGATCTCGACCACCGACGACCTGGAGAGGTTCATGTCGGCGCTGCTCGACGGCAAGCTCATCAGCGAGCCGTCCCTGAAGGCGATGCGCACGACGGTCGAGACCGGGGCGGGGTTCGGCTACGGGCTCGGGCTGCAGGCGTACACGCTGCCGTGCGGCACGGTGTGGGGGCACAGCGGTGAGCTGATCGGGTATCTGACGTTCGCGTTCCGCTCGGACTCCGGCAAGT
The DNA here is from genome assembly GCF_040659615.1 of Nonomuraea sp. NPDC049784. NCBI lineage: Bacteria > Bacillati > Actinomycetota > Actinomycetes > Streptosporangiales > Streptosporangiaceae > Nonomuraea > Nonomuraea sp. NPDC049784. Next base: position 673 of record NZ_JBFAMX010000970.1, on the reverse strand, counting down.
CGCTCACCCTGTCGATCAACCCCTCGACCCGCAACCCGTCCACTGCGGAGGTCATGGGCATCGCCGTCAAGGTGTTCTGCGGGGCTTCGCAGTAGGCTGCCCGGCTCTTAGATCGCCCTTACGCGCTGCCTTCTATGGTGATGTCGCCCCCGGCCTGCCCGAGCGCGGCGGCGGCATCGGCTCGTCCACCAGCCACCACATCATCGCCATCAGCCGCGCCAGACTTGGGCTCGACCAGTCCACGCCGTGGCCCCGGTAGTACGACAAGTACAAAGCGATCCGGCCCGCGTACGTCTTCTCGGTGTTGAACGCCCGGCCCGCCCCGCGCAGCCCCGCCAGATACGCGCATGCCTCGACATGCAACTCGAGATCCTCATCATCAACCACCACCCACGACACCGACTCGTCAGCGGCCACCGCCCGCTCAGGCCGGTAGTACCGAGGCAGCGCACCTGACATGGCTGACATGCCTGAAGACCCCTAGATATCTGTCTGGCAAGTACGCGCCCGCCTTACTTGCCTGACATGGCTGACTACCAAAAGTCACCCCAGATAACATGGGCGTCTGGGTGCGCGCACGGGTGTGTCCAGTCAGTGGCTCTGGCGCACTTTCGGTGGTGACGGACCGTGGTTTAGCCGAGCAGGATGCGATGGCGGAGGAGCACGAAGCCGG
>NZ_JBFAMX010000969.1:0-2661 GCF_040659615.1 Nonomuraea sp. NPDC049784 | reverse complement strand
CGCGCCGGGTCCGGCACCTCCAGCCGCAGGCGCACGTGCTGGCCGCCCTCCCAGTAGCGCAGGAAGAAGGCGCGGCGCGCCGTGCCGTCCGCCGCCAGCTCCTCCGTCACCGGGCCCACCACGTCGGTGATCAGCGGGTCGAGGTCGCCGAAATGGAACAGGTGCGCGCCGACCCAGCGGTCCTCGGCGCCACCGCCCGCGTCCGTCCGCGCCGCCGTCATCGGCGCGGCTGCGCGGAGAGCTGCACGACGTACTCGGTGACCCGCCCGCCGGCGCCGTACCTGGGCGCTTGGGAGGGGTCGGGCAGGGCCTCCTCGAGCACCAACAGCGCGCCGGGGTCGCGCAGCGTGCGCACGAACCCGGTCAGCAGCAGCATGTCGGTTACGTCCACGTACATTGGCTTGCGGTCCTTGCTCAGCAGCCCCACCAGCAGGCCGTGCCGGAGGTCCACCACCCGCGCGAAGAACCGCCGAGGCACCTCGTGCAGCGCCAGCCACTCGGCCAGCCTGGGCAGGTAGGCGGCCTCACCCTCGCCCTTGGCGGGCACCGGGAAGGCGCCGGCCCGTAGCCGCCAGACCGCCCGGGCGAGCGTCACCCGCCCGACGTCCATCCGCGGCCAGCGCTCCACCACGCCCTCGGCCGGCGCCTCGCCCCGGGTACGGAACACCCAGCCAGGCACCATCGCCGTGGACGGCTCGCCGAACGTCCGCATCAGGAACTGGAGCCAGGGAGGCAGCCAGTACTGGGCGGTCATACCCAGGTGGACCGGTCGGACCGGGCGGCCCGCACCGTCGAACAAGGTCAGCCGGTCGCAGCCGGGGTCGTAGCCGACCGTGAGGTCCGCCGGCGCGACGCGCGGAAGGTGCGCGTCGGGGGCGGTGAAGGGATGGTCGAGGGCGAGGTCGGCTGTGGCCGGGCGGACGTTGAGGCCGCCGCCGGCGAGCCCGCGGCACTCGGCCACCAGAACGTCGCCCTGCGCGGCCCGGAGTTCGGCGGCCGGCGGGGCCTCACCGCCTGCCAGGACGACCAGCCGGTGCAGCCGCGACAGGCCGCGCCCGTACCCGGCGGAGACGGAGTTGACGACCGCGCGCACACCGCCCGGTCCCGGCACGGCCTGCAGGTAACAGCAGATCGACCCCGGCGGCCGGACGAAGCTCGGCCAGTCCTCCGCCATGGCGGCCAGGCGGGCGGCGGTGAGGTCCACCACCGGCTCCCGGGCGCCGGGCCCCGCGCCGGCCCGCTCCCAGAAGCTCCGCCGCAGCTCGGTGAGCCGTACCAGGCCGGGTGGGGGCTCGGCGTCCGGCACCGCACGCGTGCCCGCGACCGGGTCGCGCAGCATGCCGCGCAGCAGCGCCCCGCCCTCGCCCGGCGCAGCCTTGTGGATCTCGCGGTAGAGGTCCAGGGCGGGGATCCGGCCGCCGGGGCCGTGCCGGTCCAGGAAGTACGCGGTGGCGGCGATCTTGACGGGCAGGTCGGGGTCGAACAGGCCGAGCAGCCCGCGCAGTGCGTCGAGGTCGTCGCACACTCCGCGCCAGGCCGCCGCGCTCAGCCGTCCCGCGACGCCGGGGATGACGGCACTGTGCCAGAGCAGGTTCTTGTCGGGCAGCGACGGCCCGGCCGGCAGCACCTCCCGCAGCGCCTCCCGCACGACCCCGGCCGCCTCCTCGCTGGCATCGGGGACGCCGTCGACCAGTGCCTCGGCGACCCGGCCGGCGGCCTGTGCGTACGGCGCCGGGCCGTCCTCCGCCAGCCACGACGCCAGCCGTCCCACCGGGTCGGCGCCCTGCTCGTCGTACGGCGGGACGAGCTCCAGCAGTCCCGCGTCGACCAGCGGCTCGATCCCCGGGGCGTCGGCGAGGGTGGCGAAGGACTGCCCGCGCACCCAGTCGAGGGCCTGCCGCACCGCGGGGCTCGCGGACACCCCGGACAGTGGCTCGCCGTGACCGGCGCTGAGGAACCAGATCCGGTCGCCGTCGTCGGCGGCGGACGGGTTGACGCGCAGCCGGGCCCGCTCCCGTACGCGCCGATGCCGGGTGAGCACCGCCCACAGCGGGCGCAGGACCGCCCGGTCCAGCTCGACCACGACGTGCCAGGACGGTTCACCGCCGGTCCGCACCGCGGGACCGTCCGCCTCCCACCGGCCCAGGCCGCTGAGTGTGAACGTGGCGTACGGGCTGGTCTTGACGGTCGCCCGGGCGAGGTAGCGGGCCAGCCGCAGCAGTTCCTGCCTTTCCGGCGGGCGGTCGGCGGGGCCGGCGAGCCAGGCGTCGAGGCGGCCGGCCAGCACCGGACTGCCCTGGGCCAGGCCGTGACGGAAACCGGCGTCGGACACCGCCTCGCGCAGCAGCGCCGTCTTCTCCCGCGACTCCTCCGCCAGTACGGAGGGCAGCGCCGCGCGCAACTCCTCCGCGCGGCGCCTCAGGGCTGTCCACGTGCCGACCCGGGCGGCCAGGTCCGCGGGGAGGGCTGCCAGAACGTCGGCGGACGCGGCCGCGCCGCTCGGGCGGCGTCCGGAGAACACCGCGCGCCGCAGCGCCACCAGCCCGGACTTGAGAGGGCCGGCCGCCACGTCGCCGATCACATCGTGCAGCGGATCGGACAGATCCGCGCCCTCCCGCCGCAGCCAGGCCGAGACGTTCGCGAGCTCGTCCACCAGCCGCC
>NZ_JBFAMX010000968.1:0-2668 GCF_040659615.1 Nonomuraea sp. NPDC049784 | reverse complement strand
GGGATGAGCCGGCGACGGGCGGGCGTCCCCGTCGGTCGCCGTCAGGCGACCACCCCGGTCCGATACCGGCGCTCGATCGCGTCGGTGCCGTACCCGAGCTCGCGGAGCAGCGGCCGGGTGTGCTCGCCCCGGTCCGGGACCGGGCCCAGCCGGGCCTCGACGCCGACCTGGCCGAGCCGCTGAGCGAGAAGGACGGGAAAGAGCTCAGCCGTATCCTCGGCATCCTGGCGGCCGAAGCCGGCCTGCCCCGTTGATCTCGTCTCATATGGTGAGCCCATGTCCAGGTGCCCGAGGGTCTCGGGCCGGGCCTGGCGGCGTGATCTTGCGCTCCGTGTCACGGACCAGGTGGTGCACCAGCAGACCGGGCTCACACCGCTGAGCGTGTCAGCCGACCGCATCGGCCACGCCACCATGCGCTGCGCCGCCCCGCTGGCCGAGCTCGCACGGCGGGGCCGCCCGGTCGACCGGGCGGCCGGGAGCGGGCCGCATCAGCCCTCGGTCTGGTGGCGGGCCGTCAGCGGGCGTCGCGCAGGCGCAGGAGACGCCCGGTGATGTGGTCGCGGGCCGCGGTGACGGCGCGGGCTGCGTGATCGTCGACGTCTTGCGGCGGGCGGGTGCCGTTGAAGAGCAGGCTGGCGTAGCCGTGCGTGGTGGACAGGTGCACGTAGACGAAGTCGGCGGTGTCGGCCCAGGAGGTGTCGGTGGGCAGCACGTCCGAGGCCAGGCGCATGAGTACGGCCGTGAGGCGACGGCTCTGCTCCTGGATGGTCGGTCGGTTGGGCTCGGCGAAGTCGTAGGAGTAGAGGAGGTCGAGTCCGGCGCGGTGTTCCAGGACGTAGCGGGTGTAGGCGCCCGCGGTGGCGGCGAGCCGGTCCACGGGCTCGGGCCCGGCTCGTTCGGCCGCCTCGACGAGGAGGTCGGTGATGTCGCTGAGGATGGCGGCCGCGCAGGCGGCGAGCAGCGCCTCTCGATCGGGGAAGTGCCGGTACGGCGCGGCCGACGACACGCCTGCGCGGACGGCGACCTTCGCCACGGAGAAACCGGCGACGCCCGATTCGGCCAGGAGCGCGAGGCCCTCGCGGATCAGCTCGGCGCGCAGGTCGCCGTGGTGGTACCCGCGTTTCGGCGGCGTGGGACTGCTCACGGCGAACGATTCTCCCTCCCCTTCCGATGTTAGAGTACTCTTACTTAATGTTAGGGCTCTCTTACATCTACGGGAATGAGGACGTGTCATGGAACAACGGACTCTCGGACAGCAAGGGCTGTCGGTGTCGGCACTGGGATACGGCGCGATGGGCATCTCCCTGGCGTACGGGCCGTCGGATGAGAACGAGGGGGCCGCGACGATCCGCCGGGCCCACGAGCTGGGCGTGACGTTCTTCGACACGGCCGAGCTCTACGGGCAGGGTGAGAACGAGCGGATCGTCGGGGCCGCGCTTGCCTCGGTGCGCGACGAGGTCGTCATAGCGACCAAGTTCGGCTTCGACTTCACCGGCACCCGGGAGGGCGGGGTCGACAGCCGCCCCGAGCACATCCGCGAGGTCGTCGACAACAGCCTGCGTTACCTCGGCGTCGACGTCATCGACGTGCTCTACCAGCACCGGGTCGACCCCAACGTGCCGATCGAGGACGTGGCCGGGACGGTCAAGGAGTTCATCGACGCCGGCAAGGTCCGCTATTTCGGTTTGAGTGAGGCGGGGGAGACGACCATCCGCCGGGCGCACGCCGTACAGCCCGTCTCGGTCCTGCAGACCGAATACTCGCTGTTCGAGCGGGATGTCGAGATCCTCTTCCCCGTCCTGCGCGAGCTTGGGATTGGGTTCGTCCCCTATTCGCCACTCGGCCGCGGCTTCCTCACCAGCCAGGCCAAGCCCGGCGCCGAGTACGATCCCACCGACATGCGCAGCTGGGACGCCCGCTTCCAGCCCGGTAACTACGAGAAGAACCTGGAGGCCACCCGTCGGCTCGCCGACCTGGCCTCGACGAAGGACGCCACCGTCGCCCAGCTCGCCCTGGCCTGGCTCCTGGCCCAGGGCGAGGACATCGTTCCCATCCCCGGCACCCGCAGCATCGAGCGGCTGGAGGAGAACGTCGGCGCCGCCGGTCTCACCCTCGATGACACCGACCTGAAGCACATCGCCGAGATCCTCCCGACCGGCGGCTTCGGTGCCCGCTACCCGGAGGGCATGCTCCCCACCTGGGACTGACCCGCCCTGCGTCTGATCTCGTCTCATATGGTCCTTGGCGAGTCGGTATCGTGAGGGTGTGTTGACGGTCGGCGTCGATCTCGCCGCGGAGGCAGTGCGGACCGCGGTGGCCTGGCTCGACTGGTCGGCCGGCCGTGCCCGGCTCGTCCGGGTGGTGGTCGGGGCGGACGACGATGTGATCGTCGAGGCGGTGATGGGCGCGAGCAAGGCGGGGATCGACTGCCCGCTCGGCTGGCCCGACAGGTTCGTCGACTTCGTCACCGCCCACCGCGCCGGCCATGTCCAGGTGCCCGAGGGTCTCGCGGGCCGGGCCTGGCGGCGTGATCTTGCGCTCCGCGTCACGGACCAGGTTGTGCACCAGCAGACCGGGCTCACGCCGCTGAGCGTGTCAGCCGACCGCATCGGCCACGCCACCATGCGCTGCGCCGCTCTGCTGGCCGAGCTCGCACGGCGGGGCCGGC
>NZ_JBFAMX010000967.1:0-2671 GCF_040659615.1 Nonomuraea sp. NPDC049784 | reverse complement strand
GAGGACGTTCGCGAAGCCCAGGCCGACGCCGCCGATCACGGCGGTGCCGCAGTCGGGGCCCATCACGAGGACGTCCCTGGTCTCCGCGAGCTCCTTCAGCCGGCGTTCCTGGGCCACGGGGACGCCGTCGCTGAAGATCATGACGGGGAGCCCGGCGTGGATGGCGTCCTGGGCCTCGGCGAAGGCGTACTCGCCGGGGGTCGACACGAGCACCAGGTCGGCCCCGGTCCTGGTGGCCGAGCGGGTGGTGAGCGGCGGCTGGTCCGTCGGGTCGCTCTCCGGGCGGTCCACGGCGGTCAGCCGGCGCTCGGCCTCCTCGACGGCGGCCTTGGTGTCGTGTGCGCGTACGGCTACGAGGAGGTCGCCAGGGGCGGCGTCCGGGACGGTGAAGCCCAGGTCGCGGAGGATGCCGAGGTTCAGTTCGGTGGCCATGGCGACCATGGCCGCCTCCACACCCGACATTTCGGTCAGCGCGCGACTTATGCGCATGAGGGAGACGGAATCGTGGTACGTGCCTTTCCGTACCAGCACCGTGTCCGTGCTCATCGGGGCCCGCTCAGAGCCAGGACGGCGGTCGCGCCGATGGCGATGCCCTGGGCGAGGTCGGCGCCCGAGGTGTGGCCGAGGCGGTGGAGATGGCGCAGGGCCGGCTCGAGGGACTGCCCGCCGGCGATGCCACGCAGCACCGCGGTCACCTCGGGACTGGCCTCCCCCCTGGCGGCGCAGTGCAGGAGCGTGGCCGAGATGGGAGTGGTACGTGTGCGTGCGTCGAACGTCACGGTCGCCGCCAGCCAGTCGGCCAGCCAGACCGCCCGCTCGGCCCCGGCGGCCGCGCCCAGGTGGCGCAGCGTCACCAGCAGGCCCGCCAGGACGTCGTCGCCGCTCGGCGTGAGCCCGGGCCCGAGACCCATGAGCTGCTCGGCCGCCGTCACCGCCCCCAGCAGCCAGCCCTTCGCGCAGCTGTCGGCCAGCAACTCGACGGACGCATTGCCCACCAGGCCGGGTTGCGGAGGGTCCGGCGGGTGGCTCAGGCGGGCGGCGGCTTGCTCGAGGCATACCCGATCGATCTGGCCCAGCGGCGGGGCGGGGTCCCACCAGCGGCGGACGCTCAGGCTCAGCGGGCCCAGCTCGATGGTGCGCTCGCCCACCGAGGCCTCGTCGCCCACCGTGACGTGCGGTAGCTGGGTGGCCAGCAGCACGGAGTTGGGCAGCCGCGTGGCCGCGCCCGTGATGACGGCGATCACCGAAGGCTCCAGGTCGGTCCTGACCTCGAGATACACGCCCGCGGGGAACGCGGCGAGCACGCGGGCGGGGCGGCGCGGTGACTCCAGGACGGGGCGCACCGCCGTGCTGGCCGCCCCCGTGACGTGGATGCGGGCACGCCTCGCGTGAGTACTGACGGTCACCTGGCCTCCCATCCGACCTTGGACCTGACCGTAGAACGGCCAGGGAACCCTCCGTACGGGTAAATTTGCCAACAGTCAGCGGGAAGGTTGGCTCTTCCTGACAGACGGTTTCTGGAGTCACAATCGTCCATATGGAACCCCCCGTCCGTCTCGCCAGCACCGGGACGATCATTCACGGTGTTTCGGTAGGAGAGGTGCTCGGCGTCTCCACTCTCGCCGAGGCCAGGCTGATAGCGGGGGAGAGCGGGCTGAGCCGCATTGTCCAGCGGCTGAACGTCATGGAAGTGCCCGACATCCTGGCCTGGGTCAAGCCGCACGAGCTGCTGCTCACCACGGGCTACCCGCTGCGCAACACGCCGCAGTCGCTCGGGCGGCTGGTGGCCGACCTGGACGAGCGCGGGCTGGCGGCGCTGGCGATCAAGCTCGGGCGATACGTGGACGAGCTGCCCGACGAGATGGTCGAGCAGGCCGACCGGCTCGGCTTCCCGCTCATCCTGCTGCCGAACAACGTGGGGTTCGACGACATCCTCAACCAGGTGCTGACGGACATCCTGAACCGCCAGGCCGCCGTGCTCGCCCGCGCCGAGGAGGCGCACCGGGCGCTCGTTCATGTGGTGCTGGCGGGTGGCGGGCTCAACGAGGTGACCGCCGAGGTGGCGCAGCTGCTCGACGTGTCGGTGGCGGCCGTGGACGGCTCCGGCCGCGTCCTGGCCACCGCGGGCCCCGCCGAACACGTGGCGGTCCTGCGCGAGTCGATCTCCCGCGAAGGCCCGCCCCGTACGCCCGCCGCCGACGGCCCGGCCCGCCCGGCGTCCCTGGGGCGGGCGCGGTCGTTCGCCTCGGTGCCCGTGCTCGCCGGAGGCCATCACCACGGGAGGATCGTCGCCTACAGCCCGTCCGGGGCGATCAGGGACAGCGACGTCGGCATTCTCGAACGTGCCGCCACCGTCGCCGCGCTCGTCGTGACGCGGCAGGAGGCGGTCAACGCCGTCGAGAGCAAGTACCGCGCCGACTTCCTGCGCGACGTGCTCACTGGCCGGGCGGGCACGGCGGAGCGGGTCACGGCCAGGGCACGGGCGTTCGGATGGGATCTTTCGCGCCCGGTGACCGTACTGGTGGCCGAGCTGGACCCGGACGGCGACGAGCGCAGCGCGCAGGACCGGCTGGTGGCGTGCTGGACGGCGGCGATGCGGCGGCACGACCCGCGCGGGGCGGTCGCGGGGTTCTCGCACGAGGTGGTGGCCGTGCTGGACGCCTCGATCGAC
>NZ_JBFAMX010000966.1:0-2675 GCF_040659615.1 Nonomuraea sp. NPDC049784 | reverse complement strand
GATCGCCGTGCCGTCCGCCCACGTCACCGCCACGCCCTGGGCCAGCAGGTCGTTGACCGCGAGGACCTCCTTGGCGTCGGTCACCGCGAGCGCGAGCGGCCCGGGCGTGCGCGGCACGGACCCGGTCGGAGCGGCGGCCCTGACCGGGGTGGCCTCCACGCGCAGGGACGTGACCGGGTCCACCGTGGCGCCCCAGAGCAGGGCGTGGCTCCAGCCGGAGATGTCGTACATGGCGTCCACTCTGGGCGAGATGTCCGCGCCCGGCTCCAGCATGACGTTGGCCAGCCCGCGCTTGGGCTGACGCATGTCCACGACGTACGACCCGGCCGGGTACGTCCTGCCGTCCGCCCTGAACGGCCGGCCGGCCCGCTCGACCCGCACGTCATTGGCGATCAAGTGGTCGACCAGGCGCGCGGCGGCCGTGGCCGAGCGCCGTCCGCTGATGACGTACGCCCGGGGGAAGGTGGTGTTGTAGACGTCCTCCGGCCCGAACCCGGGCACGATGCCGAGCGGCACGACCTTGGACGGCTCCCCGGCCGCGCCCCGCCGGAACACCTCGACCTGGTCCGCGATCAGCCGGTCGTGCTTCGCCTGCACGAACGCGTACGTGGCCCGGATGGCCGCCGCGGCCACGTCGGTGTTGATGGCGGAGCGGCGGCGCAGCTCCTCGACCGGCTGCTGCGTGTAGTCGGAGCCGTTGACCCGCAGCGGGATCTCGACCGTGTGCGCGGCGACCGTCCCGTGGAACGGCGCGTACTGCGGGGTGAAGATCGGCGGCCAGTCGTCCCAGCCCTCCGCGGAGTCGCGGAACGGGATCTGCGGCGGGTACACGCCGTCCTTCTCGAACGTGTACCCGAGCGCGTTGATCGCGGCCTCCATGCCGAGGCCGTTGGCGTAGGTGTTCTGGATGAACAGGTCGTACTCGTAGTTCGCGCCGTGCGGCGGCGTGGTCGGCTCGATGAGCGTGCCGTTGACGTAACCGTGCAGGTCGATCATGGTGACCGGCTGGGCGTCGATCATCACCTGGCGCATCGCCCGCACCTCGGACTGGGAGGCGGTGACGAAGTCGCGGTTCAGGTCGAAGCCCGCGCCGTTCTGGCGCACGCCGTTGACGCGGCCGTCGGGGTTGGCGGTGACGTTGAAGTACAGCCTGGTACGCGCCAGCAGGTCGGCGATCTTCGGATCCTTGCTGGTGGCGAGCTCTTCGATGACACGCAGGGCGGCGTCGGTGCCCTCCCACTCGTTGCCGTGGATGTTGGCGTTGACGAAGAGCGGCGCCTTGTACCGCGCGGCAAGCGTGCGGTCGCGGGCGGCGGCGGCCGGGTCGTTCTCGATGCGCTCGCGGATGCGCGCCTGCTCGCGGGCCTCGGCGGCGCTCTCGGGCGCGGTGACGGTGACCAGGTAGAGGTCGCGGCCGCTGTACGAGCGGCCGATGACCTCCGCGCTCACCCGGTCGCTGCGCTGCAGGTCGTTCAGCCGCGGCGCGATGCCGTGGTACGGCACCAGCCCGAGCTTGATAGAGGCGTCGGCCGGGTTCTCCGCGGGCACGGGGAGGCTTGTGTGCCTGGGGTAGCCCACGTCGTGCGAGATCTCGGGCTGGGCGCGGAGCGTCTGGGCCTGCTCGGGGATGTCGGCGGCCACCTCGTTCCGCTCCGGGCCGTTGCCGAAGTCGCGTACAGCAGGGGGAGGCGGCTCGGCGGGACCGGCGGCGGCCGCTCGCGGGTCGGCCAAGAATAAGGAGGGGACGACGAGGAGCGCGGCAAGCAGGACAGGGGGCAGTCGCAAGAGGTTCCTCCAGCTGGATCAGGGTTCCCGGAAGTCGGCGGCGACCCCGGCCAGCGAGATCAGCCCGGCCGCGAACTCCATGGCCTCGGCGTGCCCCTCCGCGAACGGCGGCTGGAAGCCCACGCCCTCCCAGGCCCGCGTCGCGGGGTTCCACAGGTCGGCGCCCACCTCGAAGTCCCACCCGTAGACGCCGTAGTCGTACCAGAGCTCGTCGGCGGAGTTCCCGGCGGCGGAGTAGAGCACGTCCGTGACGGGCCCCGTCTGCTGAGGCCAGGTGACGGTGCCGCGCTCGGCGGCGATGGCCTCCTCGATCGTGCGGGCCGAGCGCAGGAAGTACGCCTCCTGCTGGGACGTGGGCCTGGGCAGGGTGACGCGGCCGGCGAGCTTGTAGGCGCCGGGCGGCCACATGAAGTAGCCGCCGTAGCTGTGCACGTTCATGGCGAACCTGATGTTGCGGTACTTCTGCGCCAGCCACATGACGTTGCGGCTCTCGGGTTCGGAGTGCTCGGCGGGTCCCGCGTACGTGCCGCTCTGGCAGTTGGCCGAGGCGCCGAAGTATCCGTCGGACAGTGAACCGGTCGCGTAGTTGCGGTTGACGTCCACGCCCCAGGCGTTGCGCAGCGCCGGGTCGGACTGCTGCGGCGGGCAGTGGTTCGTCATGTTCTTCCGCTGGGCGTTGAAGTCGTAGAAGCTGTAGTTCGCGCCGTCCGGGTTGACCGTCGGCACGATGAAGACGTCGGTACGCTCCAGCAGCCGGCGGGTGGCCGGATCGCGCGCGTAGTTGCGCAGCAGCCGCTCGGCCGCCTCGACGACGACCAGGGGCGCCACCCACTCGCGGGCGTGTTCCTGGGCGTAGGCCAGCACGCCGGTGCGCGTGCCGTCGCGGTGCG
>NZ_JBFAMX010000965.1:0-2686 GCF_040659615.1 Nonomuraea sp. NPDC049784 | reverse complement strand
GCGGGGACGATCCGGTCCACCATAGAAGCGGGGAACCGTACGTTCTCCTCGACCCATGCGAGCAGTGGCCGCCGCTGCTCGCGCCGTCCAGCGCGCCCTTGGTGTAGCCCGCCACGTACGCGCCGCCGTCGGGCGCGGCCGTCAGCGCGTAGAGGCGGTCGGCCACGCCGGCCACGCCGAACTGGGTGATCCAGCGGACGGCCCCGCTCGCGTCGAGGTTGGCCACGAACGCGTCGTCCGTGGTGTTGCCCGCGTGCCGCCCGTCCAGATCGCCCTTGGTGTATCCGGCCGCCAGCACGCCGCCGTCCGGCAGGGCCGCCACGCCGTAGAGGCGCTCGTCCGCCGGGGTGGCGAGCTGCTTCGTCCAACCGCCGGCACGGGTGAGCACCGCGTTCCCGCCGGCCGCGTACCCGATGGTCAGGGAGCCGTCCGCGTGGGCCGCCACTCCCCCGGCCCAGTCGGTGCCGGGCGTGCCGTACAGCGGGGCGGGCAGCCCGGTCGCAGGCGTGACGCTCAGGCCCGGGCCCAGCTCGGCCATGGCCTGCTCGAAGGCGGGCGTCCAGACCGTCCAGTCGTGGCCGCCGTCCATGACGCGCAGCTGCGCGGAGATCGCCGGCGAGCGCCTGGCGGCGTTGTAGAGGGCCGCGGACTCGAAGTCCAGGTCGTGATGGGCATCGGCGGGGTCGGGGTTGGCGTACTCGTCGTCGCCGACCGCCACGAACAGCCGCACCGGCAGGTCGGGGTCCAGCTTCGGCAGCAGCGCCGGGTAGTTGAGCTCCCGGTAGACCTCGTCGGAGAACTTCTCACCGTCCTTGCCGAACGCCCCGTAGTCGCGGGCCGAGGAGTCGGACGGCGGCAGCGGCGTGTAGACGGCCGGGCTGAGCACGGCGGCGGCGCTGAACAGGTCCTGATGCGCGAGCGCGAAACGCAGCGCGCCCGCGCCGCCCATCGAGTACCCGCCGACCAGGCGGGCCTCCCTGATGGGCGCGGTACGGTACGTCGCGTCCACGTGCGCGACCAGGTCCTTGGTGAACGCCGTCTCCACCGGCCTGCCGGGCAGGTCGGCGCCGGTGTAGCGAGAGTCGGCGTACCAACTGCCGCGCTCGCTCCAGGGGGCGTCCGGCATGACCGCGATGACGGGCGGGATGCGCTTGGTCCGGATCATGTCGTCCAGGACCGTCTTGACCCGGGTCCAGGCCTGCATGGTGTCGCCCCGGCCGTGCAGGAGGTAGAGAACCGGGTGACGGTCGCTGCTCTGGTCGTAGCCGCTGGGGAGGTAGACGTTGTAGGCGATGTTCTCACCCAGCGCCTGCGAAGGGGCGGACGCGGTGGTGAGCGTGCCGCCCTGCCGTACCTCCGTCTCGCCGGGCGTGGCCAGCAGGAAGAGTGACGCGAGGACGGCGAGCACGGCGATCCAGCGGGGTTTGGGCATCGACCGCTCCTGTAAACGTTTACCGTAGGCACCTTGCGGTGTTTCGGGAGAGTTTCGTGGTGAAGGTGTGGCGGTGTCAACCATTGCGGGGCGCGCCGGGTCCTCCCCGGCGCGCCCTTCTCTCAGCGGCGGAACACCTCCAGCAGTTCCTCCGCTCGCTCCGTGCGGGTGATCCACACCTCGCGGCCGCGCCGCTCCCTGCTGATCAGCCGGGCGGCGCTCAGCCGGTCGCAGTGGTACGTGATGCTGCTGGGCGCGACCTGCATGCCGGCCGCCAGCATGCTCATGGTCATGGGCTGGCCGATCGCGGCGAGCAGGTCCGCGCGGACCGGCCCGACCAGCGCCGACAACTCGTCGAGCGCCGGCGCCACGGGCCGGCGCCACAGCGTCTGCGCGCCGGGCACCGGGTACGCGATCCAGACCGCCTCCTCGTGGTCGAGGCTGACGATGACCGCGTCCTTGCCCGCCAGCATCGGCACCAGGACGATCCTCCGGTCGCCCAGTTCGTACGTGCTCGACTCCACGTCGGCGATGAGCAGCCCGCGCTCGCCGGACACGATGCGGCTGTTGAGCGCGCCGAGCAGCAGCTCGGGGCCGCCGCGGACGGCGGCCACACCGACGCGCCGGACCTCCCTGTCCAGCAGGGCGCGGGCGCGCCTCCACAGGGGCTCGGTGGCGTTCCAGACGTCGGCGAGGGCGCTCGCGTAGCCGGCCAGCCAGGGACCGGGCCGCTCGGCCGCCGGACGCCAGTGGGCGGGCAGCGGTCCGCGGCCGAACGCCTGCTCCAGATCCTTGATCAGATTGTCGGGCGGGAGATCGCGCAGGGCGCTGATCTGGGCCTGCATGGAGACGTCCCCGCTGATGGGGGTGCGTGGCACGAGGCTGTCGGGGACCACCGAGTAGCCGGGTGCGGCGAGGGGGCGTACGGCCTGGTGTCCCTGCCTGCCGACCCGCGAGCTGATCGCCTTGCGCCAGAGCTCCGGCAGGCCGCGGCGGCGGCCGGCGAGAGCGTCGGCGATCATGGCGAGGGCGGTCAGGTGCGGGGAGATCGAGATGGACAGCTGCGGCGCGGAGGTCATGCGCAGTTCGCTCCACACAGTGGTGCTGATTACGTCGGCTCCTTCAGGTTGGACTCGATCAGGTAACGATGTCCGAACCTATTCCTGACGCTTTCCCCTTACTTGAAGCCCGCTTGCAGGGTTGACGTGCGCGTGCCCGGCCGGCCGGGCACGCGCCGCGGCGGCCGGGCTCCAC
>NZ_JBFAMX010000964.1:0-2723 GCF_040659615.1 Nonomuraea sp. NPDC049784 | reverse complement strand
CGGCGTTGGTGTGGCCGCTGCTGTGCGGCCTGGCCAAGGCGAAATACCACCTGCTGCTGTGCGAGCCCGTCACGGGCGAGCAGGCCGAGCGGATGGGCCTGGTCAGCCTGTGCGTGGACGACGACCAGGTGCACGACAAGGCCATGGAGATCGCGGTCAGGCTCGCCTCCGGCGCCCAGGAGGCGATCAGGCTGACCAAATACTCGCTCAACAACTGGCTACGCCTGGCCGGGCCGACCTTCGACGCCTCCCTGGCCATGGAGTTCCTCGGCTTCACCGGCCCAGACGTGGCCGAGGGCGTGCGCGCGTTGCGGGAGAAGCGGCCGCCGTCGTTCGGCTGACCCACGGGTGTGTGCTTCCCCCTGCTTCGGGTAGCGGGGAGAGGACGGGGCGGCCTGGGGCGCGCGGTTGTCGAGGGCCTGTTCACCGAGGCCGAGAACGTTGCTCCGGGGACGAGGCAGAGACTCACCCCGGCCTGCGCGCACCATGGCCGCCTCCTTTTACTTTAAGTCCGGGGCCTGCGCGCATGGAAGACGAAGGCAGGAGGGGTGTTGCGCCAAACCGTACGCCCCGGCACGACCTCCTCGAACCGCTCGGCCAGCAGCGCGCGGAAACGCCGGGCCGAGCTCAGCGGGATGGCGTGAATGTAGGAGAACGTCGTGAACGCCGCCCCATGGTTCATCGCCGACGTCACCGCGTCCAGCAAGGAATGCTGCAACTCCTGCGGGAACGCCGCCCACGGCAGCCCGCTCACCACCACGTCCGCCTGCCGCAGCCCGCGCTCGGCCAGCAGGTCGCCCAGCCGGGCCGCGTCGGCGTGCACCACGTCCACGGCCGGGAACCGGGCCGCCAGCAGCCGCACCATCCGCTCGTTGACCTCCACGGCCAGGTGGTGACCGCGCCCGCCCAGCCGCTGCTGGATCTCCTCCGTGAAGGGGCCTGTGCCGGGGCCGAGCTCCACCACTGTCGGCTCGCCGCGCTCGGGGATGGGCGCGCAGACAGCCGAGGCGAGCCGCCGCGAGCTGGGCGCGACCGCCCCGATCGTGGCGGGGGCGCGCAGAAACTGGCCGAGGAAAAGTGCGGTGTCGTTGGACATGCCCCCTAAGCCTAGGGCGAGATCTCTCCCAGGGGCTCCCTCATCGGGGCGGATCTCTGGCCAGATGGAGGAGGCGGGGTCCTCCGCGCGGAGGATCAGGCCGTCAGGCCGGACGGATACCGTGTGGGCATGCGTTGGCGTGGTTGGCCGCTGGATTTCCTGCTCGCGGTCTCGGGCGTGGGGCTGGATCTGTTGACGACGGCACACGCGGGTGACACCGAGTTCCTGCCCGCCGGGATGAACGTCCCGATGGCGCTGCTGGCGGGCCTGCCGATGGGATTCGTCCGGAGGTGGCCGGTGCCGGTCAGCCTCTACCTGGCCGGATTCCTGATCCTGACCGACCAGCTCGAGTCGTTCACGTCCAACACGGTGCAGATCCTCGTCTGCGTCGCGGTCGGGGTGGTGGGATACCGCTCCGGGTGGCGGGCCGTCACGGTCGCGGTGGCTGCCACGATCATGGCGACCGCGGTCAACATGGCCGATCCCGGCATCGCGCTCACGGCGAACACCTGGGTGTACTCGGTTTTCTTGCCGGTCTTCCCCGCCTTGCTCGGGGCGTACCTGCGCAGCTCCGCGGGGCGGCTGGAGGAGCGGGATGTCACGCCCGACGCGCTGCTGGCGGCCGGCGGGGTGGCGATCACCGTGCTGAGCACCTGGACCAGCTGGCACACGGGCAGTCAGCCCGTCTGGATGGTCGGGCTGCTCGCCGTGGTCGGGGGCCTGTCACTGGGCATCGCCAGGCGGCTGCCCGGGCTGGTGTTCCTGATGCAGGGCGTCCTGCTCGTCGCCGCCGACACCTACCTGAACGAGGCCGTCAACACCTGCGTGATCCTCACGCTGGTCGCGATCGGCGTATTCGCGATGCGGGTGAGCTCCTGGGCGTGGACGCTGGTCGCGTACTTCGCGGGCTGCATGCTGACCGCGATCGCCGTCGTCGGCGCGGACACCCAGGTCACCGGGTTCCGTGTCGGGATCCTCATGACGTTGGTGGCCACGCCCATCGCGATCGGCCGCTACCTCGGCATGCGGCAGGCCGCGACGGCGGCCGAGCGGCTGCGCGCCGAGGAGTCCGCCAGGGCGGCGCTCGCCCAGGTGCGCGCCGACCAGCTCGCCGAGCGCGAGCGCATCGCCCGTGACGTGCACGACATCGTGGCCCACCACGTGGGGGCGATGGTGCTGCGGGCCGGCGCCGCCCGCTACACCGCCCCCGACGGCCCTGTCGCCGACGCCCTCACCGACATCCGCGAGACGGGGCACCAGGTGCTGCAGGACCTGCGCGACCTGCTCGACCTGCTGCGCGACCCCGAACGCCAGCCCGACCTGCTGGCCAATCCCTCCGACGTGGTCCGCGAGGCCGCCGAGCGCATGGCCGCCGCCGGACTCGTCGTGGACCTCGACCTCGACCCCGCCACCGACCAGGCCCCGCTCATCGCCCGGGCCTCCGCCGCCCGTATCGTCCAGGAAGGACTCACCAACGTGCTCAAACACGCCGGCCCCGGCACCCGGGTCCGCGTCGCCGTCACCCCGTCGAAGGAAGGGCTGTCGGTGGAGATCCGCAACGGCCGCCCGGCGAGCGCCGTCGAACGCCTGCCCTCGTCCGGGCGCGGCCTGGCCGGCATGCGCGAAC
>NZ_JBFAMX010000963.1:0-2728 GCF_040659615.1 Nonomuraea sp. NPDC049784 | reverse complement strand
GCGCCGGGACGCGCCCGGCCCGCCGCCTCGCAGGTCACGCCGCCCCATTCGGTACGCACCCCGTCGGTGTTCGCGGTGGCGCCGGGCGGCAGGACGATCGTGGCGGAGCCGTATTCGAGCCGTAGGTCGATCTCGATCTCCGGATGGTCGACGACGGCCCGGGACAGGTCGAGCCGCACCTTGCCGTACTCGGACTCGATGCTCAGCCGGCGCGGGACCTGCCAGTCGCCTGCTCGCAGGATGCGCCCGCCGGTGGACCTCAGCTCGACCAGCTCGTCCGGGAGCTCGGGCAGGTCGGCGATCGCCGACGTCAGCTCGGCGTGGGAGGCGGCGGCGAGCGCCTGTTCGAGGCGCTCCTCCATCTCGGCGGCGGTGAGCCGCCCGTCGGCGAAGGCCTCCTGGAGCCGCCGGACGGTCCTGTCGCGGTCGCCGTCGACGACCCGTACCTGTGGTTCCATGTCACCCCTCGGTGTGGTCATCGGCTGAGCGCTCGCTTGTACAGCCGGGTGGCCAGGGGCACGAACACGAGCAGGAGCACCAGCGACCAGAGCAGCGAGGCCGGCACCGCGTGCTGCAGCGGCCAGGCTCGCGGCAGCGGCATGGCTGAGGTGGTGTTGCCGAACAGTTCGCGGGCGGCCTGGGTGATGGTGGAGACGGGGTTCCACTCGGCTATGGGCCTGAGCGGTCCGGGCAGGCGGGCGCTGTCGACGAACGCGTTGGACAGGAAGACCAGCGGCATCGACACGATGGTGGCGATGTGGTTGAACACCTCCGGCCTGCGCAGGGCCAGCGCGACCGTGGCGGTGACCCAGGAGAAGGCGTACGAGAACAGGATCAGCAGGAAGAAGCCCAGCAGGGCTTCGTACGGCGCCGAGTGGATGCGCCAGCCGACGGCCAGCCCGGCCAGGACCATCACGACGACGCTGGTGAGGTTCATGAGCACGTCGCTCAGGGTCTGGCCGACGAGCACCGCCGAGGGCGCCATGGGCAGCGTGCGGAACCGGTCGAAAATGCCCTTCTGCAGGTCCAGGGTGAGGGTGTAACCGGTGATCTGCGCGCTCATGACGATGGTCTCGACGAAGATCCCGGGGACGATGAACCGCCGATCCAGTGGCGGTGGGTGTGGTGGGCCGAGGACGGCTCGGCGGTGTACTTCCTCGAGCAGCCGCGCGACTTCCGCACGCTTCGGCTGAACCGGATGGATCCGGACACCGGTGAGGTGACGACGATCCTGTCGGAGTTCGGACGGGCGGTGTGGGAGATCCTCTGGGTCGATGAGCCGGCACGGGTGGTGTACTTCACGGCGTCGGCGCTGGTGCCCGAGGATCCATACGGCCGGTCGGTCTGCCGCGTCGGGCTCGACGGCGCCGGTCATCACCGTCCGGGGCTGGGACGGCTGTGGGATCACCTGGTCGGCCACCACATCGGCGCCGAGCCGCCCGAGGGCTACCGCATCAAGCCGACCCCGCTCGACATGGACCTCATCTTCGGGTTCTTCGGCTGATCCCCGCTCGTAGTGGTGTGGCGGGCTGTCCGACGGCGTTCGCCGCGACGACCCGCCACCACGGCCGCCGGTCAGTCGGTGCCGGACTCCATCGCGGCGTGATCGAGCAACTGGTCGTCGTCGGGAACCTCTGTGGGGACCTCGCCGCGGGAGGCGATCGCCTCGGCCCCGCCCTCGGGCATCGCGCCGATCAGCCCGGTCGAGGCGGCCTGGGCGGTATCGATCAACGTCGGGTGCGGGCTGCCGACGATGCCGAGCCTGGCGTACTGCTCCAGCTTGGCGCGGGAGTCGGCGATGTCGAGGTTGCGCATGGTCAGCTGGCCGATGCGGTCGAGCGGCCCGAAGGCGGAGTCCTCGGTGCGCTCCATGGAGAGCTTGTCCGGGTGGTAGCTGAAGGCCGGTCCGGACGTGTCCAGGATGGAGTAGTCCTCACCGCGCCGCAGCCGCAGGGTCACCTCGCCGGTGACGGCCGTCCCGACCCAGCGCTGCAGCGACTCGCGCACCATCAGCGCCTGCGGGTCCAGCCAGCGGCCCTCGTACATCAGCCTGCCCAGCCGCCGTCCCTCGTTGTGGTAGCTGGCGAGGGTGTCCTCGTTGTGGATCGCGTTGACCAGCCGCTCGTACGCCGCGTGCAGCAACGCCATGCCCGGCGCCTCGTAGATGCCCCGGCTTTTGGCCTCGATGACCCGGTTCTCGATCTGGTCGGACATGCCCATGCCGTGCCGGCCGCCGATGGCGTTGGCCTCCAGCACCAGGTCGACCGCGGAGGGGAACTCCTTGCCGTTGATGGCCACCGGCCGGCCCTGCTCGAAGGCGATCGTGACGTCCTCGGTGGCGATCTCCACGGCGGGGTCCCAGAACCGCACGCCCATGATCGGTTCGACGATCTCGATGCCCGCGTCGAGGTGCTCGAGCGCCTTGGCCTCGTGGGTCGCGCCCCAGATGTTCGCGTCGGTGGAGTAGGCCTTCTCCGTGCTGTCCCGATAGGGCAGGTCGTGGGCGAGCAGCCACTCGGACATCTCCTTGCGGCCGCCGAGCTCGCTGACGAAGTCGGCGTCCAGCCACGGCTTGTAGATCCGCAGGGAGGGGTTGGCGAGCAGGCCGTAACGGTAGAACCGCTCGATGTCGTTGCCCTTGAAGGTGGGGCCGCTGTCCGGCGCCGGGGTGGGCGTCTCGTCGGAAGACGGCGAGACGTCATCCAACGGTGCGTCGTCCTCAGCCGCC
>NZ_JBFAMX010000962.1:0-2737 GCF_040659615.1 Nonomuraea sp. NPDC049784 | reverse complement strand
GGCCACGTTGCCGCCCGGCCCCATGCAGTTGCCCAGCACCACGTCATCGACCCGCCGCCCGGCCAGATCGCGCGCCACGGCCGCGATCACGGGCGCGGCCAGCCGATCGACGGTCAGCCCCTTGAACGCGTGCCCGGCCGTGCCGATGGGGGTACGCCGTGCGGACACGATGACGGGTGCCGTCCCGGCGATGGGTTCGTCCCGCATGTCAGGCCAGCCGCCGGATATCGGGGTCGCCGTCCGCCAGACGGGCCGCGACCAGGGCGCGTGCGGGCTTGCCCGTCTGAGTGCGCGGCAGGCTCGGCACCGCGTACCAGCGGCGCGGACGTTGCGCCGCGTCCAGGCCGCTCCTGGCCATCGCCTCCAGCAGCGCGCGCGGCGGCGGCGAGGCGCACTCTGCCTCGATGACCGCCGTGACCACGGAGCCCAGCGACGGGTGCGGCGAGCCGATCACGACGATGTCCCCCACGCCGGGCACCTTCCTGAGCACCTCTTCCACGTCCTCGGGCACGACTGTGGCGCCGCCGGTCTGGATCGCACCGTCACCGCGCCCCCGCACCCGCAGCACCTCTCCTACCCGGTACGGCTCCGCCACGTCGCCCACGGTCACCCAACCGTCACCGTCACGGCGCAACGGTCCGGCCGCATCGCCCAGGTAGCCGTCGGCCAGCCACGGCGAACGCACCCACACCTCGCCGAGAGCGCCGGCCGCGCCGGGCGTGGGCCGGACCTCGATCTCCACGCCCGGAAAGGGGCGCAGCCCATCCCCGTCGACGTCCACCGCCACGAACGACAGCTCGCTCGCCCCGTAGTAGGACACGACACGGACCCCCGCCCGGACGGCTGCGGCGCGCGTGTCCGGGTCGAGGGCCGCACCGCCGACGACGGCCGTGCGCAGCGTCCCCGGGTGTGCCAGCGCGTCGGGCAGCCGGTGCGGCACCAGGTGCACGACGGTGGCCCTGGTCAGCAGGTCGCCCAGAGCCCTGGAGGGCCAGCGGCCGGGAAGGAGGGCCGTCGCGCCGGTGGCCAGGGTGTGTACGGCGGCGAATGCGTACAGGCTCGACACCAGCGGGCCGGGGACCAGGACGACGTCGTCCGGGCCGATCCCGGCGAGGTCGCTGAGGTGCGGGAACGACGCCGTCCACGACGCGCGGGCGCGCACGATGGCGCGCGGCCTGCCGGTGCTGCCCGAGGTGAAGCACGCCCACGCCCTGTCCTCCGGCCGCGGGTCATGCGTCACCGTGGGACCGGCCACGTACGGCAGCGGCGCGTCCACGTGAACGGCGGGGCCGGCCGCGTACGGTGATGCCGGGGCGACGCGTGACCACCGCTCCCGGTCCCACACCGGGTCGCCCACCAGCGGCGTCGCGCCCGCCAGGTCCGCCGCGAGCACGGCGGTGAGCACGTCGACCGGGTCCGTGAGGCCGATCGCGACCAGCGTGCCCGGCCCCCTTCCGAGGGCGAGCAGGTGGCGGGCGGCGCCCTGGATGCGTTCGGCGAACTGGGCGTAGGTGAGCTCCCCCTCGGGGCCGCACACCGCCAGGCGCGAAGGGCGCTCGGCGGCGTGCCGCATCACGTGTGCTGCTACCGGCATCGAGGGTTCAACGCCCCACGCCGGTACGCAGTCGCTCCTGGTGCACGGCCGGGACCGCATCCGGGTAGGCCCGCTGCGTGCCCCGGGCCACGACCGACGCCAGCACCGCCTTGATCAGGTCGCCGGGTAGGAAGGCGGCGCTGAGCAGCGCCGTCTTACCCAGGGACACGCCGGTGATGGCCGCCTGGACAGGTATGCCGAACAGGTAGATCACGCCGACACCGCCCAGCAGACACGCCACCACCAGGCGGATGATGCCTGGATTGCGGCCCGCGCGCTCGACGAGCCAGCCGGTCAGCGCCGCCCCGGGGATCCAGCCGATCAGGAACCCGGCCGACGGCCCAGCGAAGACGCCCAGGCCGCCGCGCCCGCCTGCCAGCAGCGGCAGGCCCGCGGCGACCAGCACGAGTAGTACCGCGACGGCCAGCGCGGCCCGCCACGTGCCGAGGATCGCGCCCGCCAGCATCACGCCGAGCGTCTGGAGTGTGATCGGCACCGCGTTGCCGAAGACGTTCAGCGAGCCGGGCAGGCCGAGCACCGCGATCAGCGCCGCGAACACCGCCACCCGCGCCAGGTCGCCCGTAGGGAACCTGCGCTGCTTCCCTTCATCCTTCATGGGGTCGATCCCACACCACAACACCACGCTTCAGGCATGGAGGTATCCCACAACTTTCCGTGCGTTCATCTGCGAACGGACGATACCGCTTCCACAAACCATCCCTGCCCCCGGCGGGACAAGGGACGGTCAGGCGGCCAGGCGGAGGGCTCGGGCCACGTCCGAGGTGGACGAAGACGTCTCCGTCGAGGTGTAGCCGTCGCGCAGGGAGGCGTCCAGGTCCTTCAGGCCGTTGCCACTCAGCGTGATCACGATCCGCAGCCCTGGCTCCAGCGCGCCCCGCGCGTGCTGGTCGAGCAGGCCCGCGACGCCCGCCGCCGAGGCCGGCTCGGCGAAGACGCCGTCGCGGCGGGCCAGCACCCGGTACGCCGCGAAGATCTGCTCGTCGGACACCGCCGCGATCAGCCCGCCGGACTCGTCGCGGGCGGCGAGTGCGCCGTCCCAGGTGGCCGGGTTGCCGACGCGGATCGCGGAGGCCTCCGTACGCGGGTCGGCCACGGGCGCACCGTGGACGAGCGGGGCCGACC
>NZ_JBFAMX010000961.1:0-2739 GCF_040659615.1 Nonomuraea sp. NPDC049784 | reverse complement strand
GGGATGCGCACGCCCATGGACCGCTCGATGCTGGCGATGATGTCAATGGCCAGCAGCGAGTCGGCGCCCAGCCCGATCGCGCGGAGCTTCGCCTCCTGCATCCGCTGCGCCCCGTTCGTCAGCACCCCGAGCGTGAACCCGCCCAGCTCCTCCACCGCCTGGGCCGCGTCCGGGTAGGCGGACCAGTTCTGCCGGTAGCGTTCGGCGAAGTCGGTGTAGGCCGCGTCCAGATCGCCGGGCTCAGGCACGGCCAGTTCCTCACACAGCCCGCGGAGGCGGCGGCGCCGCTGCTCCTGCAGCGAGCACTCGCCCGCCTGCCACATCGCCAGGTGCGGACCCTCCAGCCCGGCCCACAGCGCGGCCACCTCATCCAGGCGCGGGTGGCCGGGGGAGCGCGCCGACACCCACGCGACGATCGCGGCGTCGGCGGCGCCCCGGTGGTCGAGCAGCGTGTCGTCCAGGTCGAACAGCACACCCTTGATGCCTGACAGGGCCCCGGCCGCCGTCACAGCCGGCCTCCCATGGTGGCGGCGGATGAGGTCACAGCGAGGCTCCGGTGTGGAAGGGACATCTTCCTCATCCTAGGCCGAAGCCGCCCGCGTCCTTTTCCGCCAAGGACGTCAGCCGGGGGAGGTCACTGCTGCTTGCGGTAGTCGCCGGCGCGGCGCACGTGGTCGATCATAATGCGTTCCGCGGCCTCGGCGTCGCCGGACTCCAGAGCGGCCAGGATGGCCTCGTGCGCTTTGAGCTGGGCCTTGACCTGGGTCTCGTCCAGCCACAGCGACGCCTCCGCGGGCACGGGGAAGCTGTTGCGCACCGACCTGGCGTGCGCACCCAGGAAGGCGGGGCCACCGATGTCGACGATGCGCAGGTGGAGCCGCCTGCTCTGCTCCGCGAGCCGGTCGTACCTGCCGTGCGCGGCGTCGTCGGCCATCGACGCGTGCAACTCGCGCAGACCAGCCAGCTCCTCAGGGGTGATCTTCTCCGCAGCCAGGCGGGCACCCAGTCCTTCGACCACCGCGCGCAGGCCGTAGTACTCGGCCAGGGCCTCGTCGCCCAGGTCCACCACGGTCGCGCCGTGATGCGCCTCGTAGCTGATCAGCCGGTCCTTCTCCAGCCTGCGCAGCGCCTCGCGCACTGGCGTCACCGAGACGCCCAGCCGGCGGGCCACCTCCCCGGCGCGCAACGCCGTGCCGCCCGGGATCCGCGCGGTGCGGATCTCGTCGAGCAGCACGCTGTAGACGTAGTCGGCCTTGCTCATGGGCGGCCGAGGCTCCGTGGGCGACATGCCCCCAAGTGTCTCGCAGATCGGTCACCTGGTTGACCTATGACATATTTCTTATAAGTTACATATCCATGACGAGCCTCGCCGACCTGAGGGTCATCGACGCGGCGACCCTGTTCGCCGGTCCCTCCGCCGCGATGATGCTGGGCGACTTCGGCGCCGACGTGATCAAAATCGAGCATCCCCGGCGCGGCGACCCCTCGCGCGGGCACGGCGCTTCCCTGGATGGCGTGGGCCTGTGGTGGAAGGCGCTCTCGCGCAACAAGCGCACCGCGGCCGTGGACCTGTCGCACACCGAGGGCCAGGAAATCCTGCGCCGCCTGGCCGAGCGGTCCGACGTGCTGATCGAGAACTTCCGCCCCGGCACCCTGGAGCGGTGGAACCTGGCCCCGGAAGACCTGCTCAAGCACAACCCGCGGCTGATCGTGGCGAGGATGACCGGGTTCGGGCAGTTCGGGCCGATGGCCAAGCAGCCGGGGTTCGGGACGCTGGCCGAGGCCATGAGCGGGTTCGCCGCCATGACCGGGCAGCCCGACGGGCCGCCCACGCTGCCGCCGCTGGCGCTGGCCGACGGCATCGCGGGCCTCGCCATGTCGTACGCGATCATGGTGGCCCTGCACGCCCGTGAGCGGACCGGGCGCGGCCAGGTCATCGACATGGCGATCATCGAGCCCATCCTGGGCCTGCTCGGGCCGCAGATGAGCGCGTACAAGGCGCTCGGGGTCGTGCCGAAGCGCACCGGCAACCGGTCCAGCAGCAACGCGCCGCGCAACACGTACCGGACCCGCGACGGGCGGTGGCTGGCCATCTCCACCAGCGCCCAGCCCATCGCCGAGCGCGTGGTCACCCTGGTGGGACGGCCCGACCTGGTCGAGCAGCCGTGGTTCGCCAGCGGGCAGGGACGCGTGCAGCACGTGGACGAGCTGGACGAGGCGGTCGCCACCTGGATCGCCGAACGGGACGCCGAGGAGGTCATCGCCCGCTTCGAGGAGGTGCAGGCCGCCGTCGCGCCCATCTACGACGTCAGCGACATCGCCGAGGACCCGCAGTACGCGGCGCTCGGGACGTTCGTGGAGGTGCCCGACGAGGAGCTCGGCTCGCTCACCATGCAGAACGTCTTCTTCCGCCTGTCGGACACCCCCGGCGAGATCCGGTGGCCGGGGCGGCCCCTCGGGCGCGACACCGACGAGGTGCTCGGCGAGCTCGACTACTCCGGCGAGCGGATCGACGCCCTGCGCGAGGCCGGGGTGATCGCGTGATCGCCCCCGTGACCTGGCTGTACGTCCCCGGCGACCGGCCCGAGCGCTTCGACAAGGCCGTCGCCTCCGGGGCGGACGTGGTCATCATCGACCTGGAGGACGCGGTCGCGCCCGCCCGCAAGGACGAGGCCCGCGCCAACGCCGCCGCCTACCTGCGAGCACGCCGGGACGCCGGCGTCGCCGTGCACGTGCGGG
>NZ_JBFAMX010000960.1:0-2739 GCF_040659615.1 Nonomuraea sp. NPDC049784 | reverse complement strand
GCTCGGCCGGCCGGAGGGTGCTCCTCCGCCCCGGGGAACGGCGATGCGCCGTCGTAGTACTGCCGATCTTTCACAGGCTGTTCAGAAATGCTCATTTGTCTCTCTCACACCGACCGCTCGTGTACGTAGCACCATCGCCAGGTCGATCCGGGCTCCAGGGCTGCGACGACCGGGTGGTCGGTTTCCTGATAGTGGGCCCGGGCGTGGCCGCCCGGGGAATCGTCGGAGCAGGCCACCCAGCCGCAGGTCTGACAGGCCAGGAGGCGTTTCCAGGTCCAGCCGAGGTCCAGACATTCCTTGCATTCGGGTACTCCGTGCTCCACAGCCGGGAGCAGGTCGAGATGATCGCAGCGCGGCGCCTGGCCATTGAGGCCGGCGCGAGCGGTCGTGTTCGTTTCCCCTGCGGCCAGGGTCATCGCGACCCCCTCACGGCGACAGCGACGCGAGATGCGCCGGCTGATCAGTTCTCAGTCAACGTGGTCTGCGTGCTGGCGGAAACGCCCAATCCAAGCAGAGCTCATCATCAGCGGCGATCGCGCCCGTATCGCTGATCGCCGACATGAGCTCAGGGCTCCGGTGCTTCATCGACCACCGCCGATCCAGAACGGTGACGTTGCGTGTCTCCGACGCTCCGCCTGGCGTGTCTCGCGGCGTGCCGCTCGGCCCAGCGGACCACGTGGTCGGCGACTCGCTCCCACTCGGGAGCGCCAAGGGCGAAGTGCGGCATATACGCGAACTCCTGGTAGTCGATGATCGCACGAGACTTGCGGTAGCGCCGGTAGGTCTCGCGAACCAGCGTGACGGGGACGGTGTGGTCGGCGCCACCGGCGATCAGCAGAAGTGGGGCGCGGGTGTCGTTGCGCACATCGACCCTGGTGGCAGGGTGCCGTCGTAGGTTGGCGGTGGCGGCCTGGAACAGCGGCCGACCGGGGGCGGGCACGTGGTAGCGCTGGTAGATCTCCTCCGACTCCTGCACGGTCAGGGTGTTGGTGAACGCGTAGCGGAACTGTTTGGCGCTCAGCGCCACGGTCCTGGTGCGGTTGACGGGGTTAGACAGCACCGGGAAGCCTGAACGCAGGCTGCTGAGCGGCAGCCGCAGCACGCCCTGGATCGGGGCAGGGTGGATCGCGACGCCAGCGACGCCGAGGCCGCGATCCAGGAGGATCTGCGTGATCAGGCCGCCGAAGGAGTGGCCGACGATGATGGGTGGCCGAGAATGCTCGCGGATGACCGTCTCGTAGAAGTCGGCCACTTCGGTGACGCCCAGGCCGTTCATTGCCTCTGGGTTCTTGCGCAGGGCTTCGACCTCGATCTCCATGCCTGGCCAGGCCGGGGCGAGAACCTGGTGGCCGAGTTGGGTGTAGCGCTCGATCCAGCCCTCCCAGGCGCGCGGGGTCAGCCACAGCCCATGGATGAGGACAATGGGAGGTTTGGTCTCTGCGTTCTCTGGTCCGGCCATGAAGTGCCTCCTACGAGGTCATTGGTCGATGGCACCCATCCGTATTCAGAGCACAGGAGCAGGCAACCGGCGGAAACGGGCAGTTCGCGCCTAGCTCATCGCCCTAACTGATAACCGCTTCCAGGCGCGCACCGCGAGGCCGGCTCGGTCTGGTGGTCCACGTCATCGAAGAACGTCACCGCCGCACACGCCGCGTTCATGCACGTGAACCGGCGCACCAGTCACAGCCGGTACGGTCTTCGCTGCCCCAGGGGGCGTCGGCCAGTCGCCGGACGCACGCGTCCTAATCAGCTGGGCCGGGATCGTACTGCCGGCCACGTCGGCGCGCCCTGGGCATCGGTCCTGCCTGCCGGCGCTTGGCCGGCAGGAGGCTCGGTTGCCGGGATGCGCAGGGCCAAGAGGGCGATGTCATCGGTGCTGCCGGCAGGCATGCGGGCGAGGATCTCGTCGCAGAAGTCGTCCAGGGGATGGTAGGCCAGGGCGGCGGCGTGGCGGCGAAGACGACCCAGGCCGGTGTCCAAATCGGCGCCGGGGACTTCGATCAGGCCGTCGGTGTAGAGCAGAAGGGTGGAGCCGGGAGGCAGGGGCGCCGTGGCGTCCGGTCGGCTGACGTCGCCCAGGCCGGTGCCCAGCAGCAGGCCTTGTCCCTGTTCGAGGTATTCGGTGTGTCCGTCGGGGGTGACCAAGAGGGGCGGAGGGTGGCCGGCGTTGGTCCATCGCAGTTGCCAGGGGCCGTTCTCTGGCCCCTCAACGCGGGCGAAGAGCACCGTGGCCAGAGGGACATTGGTGATGACGGGGACGGCTTGGTCGAGGCGGTCGATGATGGCGCTGGGCGGTTCCGTCCGATCCCAGGCCAGGGCACGCAGCATGCCGTGCAGTTGGGCCATGCCTGCGGCGGCCGCCAAGTCGTGGCCGATGACGTCGCCGATGACCAGTGCGGTGGCACCGTCACGCAGGAGGAAGGCGTCGTACCAGTCGCCGCCTACCTGGGAGCCTGCGGGAGCGGGCTGGTAGCGGGCAGCAAGCCTCAGCAGGCCGTGTTGAGGCAGGGCGGTGAGCAGGTTGCGCTGCATGGCCTCGGCGATTTCGCGTTGGCGGCCGAACCGCAGGGTGTTGTCGATGGCCAGGCCGACGCGGCGGCCGATGTCGCCGATCAGGGCTACCTCCGTGGCGTCGAAGGGCCGGGCAGCGTCGGTACGGGCCAGGGTGAGAGCGCCCGTGACCCGGCCGACGACACCCAGCGGCACGATGACGGCGGAGGCGGCGCCCAGTGCCTGGAG
>NZ_JBFAMX010000959.1:0-2743 GCF_040659615.1 Nonomuraea sp. NPDC049784 | reverse complement strand
CCCACAGGACCCTCTCGACCTGCCGTTCGGCCCCGACGGCGAGCCCCGGGGGCGCCCGCCGCGCGATTCCGGTGACGACTCGCGTGGCCGTCCCCCTCGGGACGATGCCGGTCAGGGCCGTCCCGGCCGTTCCTCCCGGGATGACACTGGTCGCGCCGATCAGGGTCGTGCCGGCCGTTCGTCCCGGGACGACGCCGGCCGCAACGGTCAGGGCCGTGCCGGCCGCTCCCGTTCCGGCGACTCCGGTGGGGCGCGTCAAGGCGGCCAGGACCGTGCCCGGCAGGACGGCGCGACGGGCCGCAACCGCGGTGAGGCTTCCCGCGGGAGCTCACGCGGGGAGGCCGGCACTCGCAGGCGCCCTCACGACGAGGACGACCGCCCGAGGGAACGGGCCGGGCAGGGACGTGATGAGGGCGATCGTCCCAGGGGGCGTACTCCCCGGCGACGCGATGACTCCGATCGGCTCCGGGGACGCGATCAAGGGCGCGACGAGCGGGCACGCGGCAGGCAGGAGGACGACCCGCCACGCCGCGGCAGGCCGGAGGACGGGGGCAGAGCGGAAGGGGCCCGCCGTACCCAGGCGGGCAGCCCGAGGCCGCAGGCCAGGCCGGAGCCGGCGCGGGGCCGTGAGTGGGTGGGGCTGCGCCGCGGCGGAGACGTGCCGCCGCCCAAGGGGCCGCGCAGGCCGCCGCCGCAACCGCCCAGGCCGCCGCACGTGCTGCGGCTGGGCAACCCGCGCAGGCGCATCAACATCGGCCTGATCGGCATGACGTTCATCCTGTCGATCTTCGCCGGGCGGCTGATCCAGATGCAGGGTCTCGACTCCAAGGTGTACGAGGCCGCGGCGGTGGGCCAGCGCCTGCACACCGAGGAGATCCCCGCCAAACGCGGCTCGATCACCGACGTCAACGGCCACGGGCTGGCCGTCACCGTCGAGGCCCGCGAGGTGTCGATCGACCCGTCCAAGGTCCTCGCCGAGTCGCGCGCGAAATGGACCACGCTCCTGGCACAGCAGCTCGGCAAGAGCGAGCAGGAGATCGCCGCGAAGCTGGCCAGGACGAACACCCGCTACCAGCGCCTGGCCACGGACGTCGACCCCGTCGTGGCCAGCCGCCTGCTGCAGGCCCGCGTGCCCGCGTTGTCGGCGAAGAAGACGTACCGCAGGCTCTATCCGGCGGGCGACCTGGCGGGCAGCCTGATCGGGTTCGTCGGCGACGAGGGCGACGGCCTCGGCGGCATGGAGCAGGCCAGGAACACGTTGCTGGCCGGGCACGACGGGGAGCAGCGCGTCGAGACGGGCCGCGACGGCCTGCGCATCCCGATGACCAGCAGCCAGCGCACCGCCCCCGTGAACGGGCAGGACGTGCGGCTGACCATCGACCGCGACATCCAGTGGGCCGCCCAGGAGTCCATCGCCAAGCAGGTCAAGAAGGCCGGCGCCGACAGCGGCACCGTGATCGTCATGGACGTGCGGACCGCCCAGATCATCGCCATGGCCAACGCCCCCGAGCTCGACCTGAACAACTGGCGCAAGGCCCCCGCCTCCACGTACATCAACAAGGCCGCCGCCGACGTGTTCGAGCCGGGCAGCACCAACAAGGTGATCACGGCGGCCGCCGCGATCGAGGCCGGCGAGGTGACGCCCGACACGGTGTTCCAGGTTCCCGACCGGATCAAGTGCGCCGACCAGGTGCTGCGTGACGCCCACGCGCACAAGTCCGAGTCGATGACCTTCCGCCAGGCCGTGGCCGAGTCCAGCAACGTGGCCACGATCATGGCCGCGCGCAAGGTCGGCAGCGAGCGCCTGTACCGGATGCTGAAGACGTTCGGGTTCGGCTCGACGCCCGGCGGTGGCGTGCCGAGTGCGGAGGCCGGCCTGCTGCCCGACTACAAGAACTGGTCGGGCAGTCAGAACTGCACCGTCGCCTACGGGCAGGGCGTTTCGGTGACCGCGCTGCAGATGGCCAGTGTCTACCAGACCATCGCCAACGGCGGCATCAAGGTCGAGCCGCAGATCGTCGCCGGCACGACGGACACGTCAGGCAGGTTCGTTCCCGCTCCCGCAGGTAAGCAGACCAAGGTGGTGAGCGCGACGACGGCCAAGGAGATCACGACGATGCTGGAGAGCGCGGTGAGTGCGGAGGGCACGGGACTGCTCGCGGCCATCCCCGGATACCGGGTGGCGGGCAAGACGGGCACGGCCAACCGCTACGATGCGAAGCTCGGCCGTTACAAGGGCTACACGGCCTCGTTCGTCGGGTTCGCGCCGGCCGACCAGCCCCGGCTGGTGGTGCTGTCGGTGCTGCAGAACCCGAAGAACGGCCACTTCGGCGGGCAGCTGGCGGCCCCCGTGTTCAAGGATGTGATGACGTTCGCCATCAAGAGCAAGAAGATTCCTCCCACAGGCTCCACCGCTCCGCCGGTGCGGATGCGCGCGGGACAGTGAGCAGGGAAGGTACGCTCTCGCCGTGCGTCCCCCGTCGTCTATGCGTCCCACGACCAGCCAGCCCCGTCCGCTGACCGGGCTCGCGACCATGCTCGACGCCGACTCAGGCTCGTCGCGGTCGCCTCATGCTGCCCTGACCGGCGTCACCATCGACTCCCGCAACGTCAGGCGCGGAGACCTGTACGTGGCCCTGCCCGGTAAGCAGGCCCACGGCGCCGCCTTCGCCGCCGACGCGATGGCGAAGGGGGCCGTGGCCGTGCTCACCGACCCGGACGGCCGCGACGCGGCCGTCGCGAC
>NZ_JBFAMX010000958.1:0-2748 GCF_040659615.1 Nonomuraea sp. NPDC049784 | reverse complement strand
CTCGCCGCCACCACCGCACTCGTCCCCGCCCAGCCCGCCGCCGCCCTGCCCGCCCCCGTGTCCTGCGCCGGCTGCTGGAAGCCCGCGCTGAACACGTCCTGGCAGTGGCAGCTCTCCTCCCTGCCGACCAAGCCGTACCCGAACGTGCAGATGCACGACATCGACGGCTTCGCGGCCAAGGACGGCGCGATCGTGAAGTCGCTCAAAGCCGACAAGCCGGGCCGCCGCGTCGTCTGCTACATCAGCGCGGGCACGTTCGAGGACTGGCGCCCGGACGCGGGCCAGTTCCCCGCCGAGGTGCTCGGCAAGCCGCTGGAGGACTGGCCGGGTGAGCGCTGGCTGGAGATCCGCAAGTACACCGGCAAGCTCGGCCAGATCATGAAGGCCCGCCTCGACATGTGCAAGGCGGCCGGCTTCGACGCCGTGGAGCCCGACAACGTCGACGGCTACAGCAACGACAGCGGCTTCCCGCTCAAGGCGGCCGACCAGCTCGCCTACAACACCTGGCTCGCCAACGAGGCGCACAAGCGGGGCCTGTCGGTCGCGCTCAAGAACGACGTGGAGCAGATCCCGGCGCTGCTGCCGTACTTCGACTTCGCGCTGAACGAGGAGTGCTGGGAGCACTCGGAGTGCACCACCGCGCAGAACGACGACTACGGCTACGACCAGTTCGTCAAGGCGGGCAAGGCGGTGTTCAACGTCGAGTACAACCTGGCGACCTCGGCCTTCTGCGCCAAGTCCAACGCTCAGAACTTCAACTCGCTCAAGAAGAAGTACGAGCTCGGCGCCTACCGCGTGCCCTGCCGTGGCGCGTGACTTCGACCTGCTGGTCGTCGGTGACGCCAACCCCGACGTGGTGCTCTCCGGGGCGCCGCGCGGGTTGGCGTACGGCCAGCGGGAGCAGCTCGTCTCCGGCGGCGACCTGGTGCTCGGCGGGTCCGGCGCGATCACCGCGTGCGGGGCGGCCCGGCTGGGCCTGCGGACCGCGTTCGCCGGGCGCGTGGGCGACGACGCGGCCGGGCGCTTCGTGCTGGGCGCCCTGGCCGACCGCGGGGTGGATGTCTCCCACTGCGTGATCGACTCCCGGCCCACGGCGATGACCGTGGTGCTGGCCGACGGGGCCGACCGGGCCATCCTCACCTCGCCCGGCTGCCTGCCGTACCTGACCGTGGAGGACGTGCCGCGCGGCGTGGCCAGGCACGTCCACGTGTCGTCATATTTCCTGCAACCGGGGCTCGCGCCCGGCTTGCCGGGCTTTCTGGCGGGGGAGCGGCGGTCCGGCGCGACCACCTCGCTGGACACCAACGACGATCCCGCTGGGACGTGGGAGGGGCTCGGGGACGTGCTGGGCGAGGTGGACGTGTTCCTCCCGAACGCCTCAGAGGCCACCGCCATCGCAAGCCGGCTCTTCGGCATCGGTCACGAGTGTGTCGAGGCCACCGCTGCGCGGCTGGGCGGGCTGGGGCCGGCCGTGGCCGTCAAGGACGGCGGCAACGGCGCGCTGGCGTGGCGGTCGGGCGAACTGGTCAGGACCGGCGCCCTGCCCGTCGAGCCGGTGGACACCGTCGGCGCCGGCGACAGCTTCAACGCCGGGTTCATCGCCGCCATGCTGCGCGAGATGAGCCTGCGCGAATGCCTGGAAACGGCGGTGACCTGCGGATCCCTCTCGACCCGCGCCGCCGGCGGCACCGCCGCCCAGCCCACCTGGAAGGACCTATGAAGATCGTCTTTCTCGGCGCGGGAAGCGTCGAGTTCACCCAGGGCCTGCTGGCGGACCTGGTCGCCCTCCCCGACCTGGGGGAGTTCGAGGTGGCGCTGCACGACATCCACCCCGAGCGGCTCGAGACCGCCGAGGCAGCCGCGCGCGTCATCGCCGACGGGCGGGCTGTCAAGATCTCCGCCCACCTCGACCTGCGGCGGGCGCTCGAAGGGGCCGACTTCGCGATCAACATGATCCAGGTCGGCATGATCGACGCCACCCGCGTCGACTTCGAGGTGCCCGCCCGGTACGGGCTGCGGCAGACCATCGCCGACACCATCGGCGTGGGCGGCATCTTCCGCGCCCTGCGCACCTTCCCGGCACTGGACAGGATCGGGCGGGCCATGGCCGAGGTGTGCCCGGACGCGTGGCTGCTCAACTACACCAACCCGATGGCCATGAACGTGTGGTACCTGGCCGCCGCCACTCCCGTGCGCAACGTTGTGGGGCTCTGCCACTCCATCTACTGGACCGCCCACGACCTGGCCGAGCTCATCGGGGTGCCGTACGAGGAGGTGTCGTACCTCGCGGCGGGCGTCAACCACCAGTCGTGGATGCTGCGGTTCGAGAGCGGGGGCGAGGACCTCTACCCGCGGCTGGACGAGGCCATCGGCCGCGACCCCGGCCTGCTGCGGCGGGTGCGCGTGGACATGTACCGCAGGCTCGGCTACTACCCGACCGAGACCAGCGAGCACTCGGCCGAGTACGTGCCCTGGTACCTGCACGACGAGGCCGAGATCGAGCGCCTGCGGATCCCCGTGGGCGCGTACATCGGCATCAGCGAGGAGAACGTGCGCCAATACGAGGCCACCCGCGACGCGCTGAGAGCGGGGCGGCCGATCACCGCGGAGGGGACCATGGAATACGCCCCGCAGATCATCCACAGCATCGCCACCGGCACGAGCCGGGCCGTCTACGGGAACGTCCAGAACAGGGGCCTGGTCGGAAACCTGCCCGGCGGATGCGTGGTGGAGGTGCCGTGCGTGGCC
>NZ_JBFAMX010000957.1:0-2754 GCF_040659615.1 Nonomuraea sp. NPDC049784 | reverse complement strand
GCCCGAGCGCGATCGTGGCCGCCTCGCCGCCCTCGGGCACGACGCTGCTGTGGAAGCGGCCGGCGGCCAGCGTGTACGTCTCCCCAGGACCGAACACCTCCACCAGGCCCGTCGCGTGCCGCACGGTGCGCCCGGTCGGCGAGATGCGGTCGCCGTCGGCCCCGCTGACCACCTCGAACACCCGGTGCGTGGCGTCCGCCCCGGTGTCGGTGACCACCACGTGCACGTTGCGCACCTGGCCGTAGAGCACGTGGCTCACCAGGTCCCAGCTGTGGCAGTGGATCTGTGAGGTGGTGCTCTCGGCGTGCGCGAGCGAGTCGGACCACAGGTGGACGCATACCCCCTCGCCGCCGTCGCGCTCCAGCGGCAGGCACACGAATCCGAGCGGGTGGCGCACCGCGGTCAGGTCGCCGGCCGAGAGCGCCTCGAGCGCCCACGACCTGGCCTCGCCCCCGAGGACCCGCTGCTGGACCGCGTGATGGCTCATGACCGGTGCTTACGTTCCGTCTCGTCGGTGAGCGACTGGAAGCGGCTCACCATAGGGATCGACAGCGCGCAACGCCTTGCGGGCGATGTCGACGACGTCGTGGCCGTTGTAGGACTTGGGCAGGGGCACCCCGATGCGTTCGAACAACTCCTGCACCTCCTCGATGGTGGGCTCATCGCTCAGAGGCACCCTCTTGTACATCTCCAGCGGCACCCGCCGCGCCTGCTCGAAGCTGAGCCGCAGCTCGGTGTCGCAGTTTTCGTAGTAGAACGTGCCGGCCAGCGCGGTCATCGCCTTGTTCGGGTCTTCGACCGTCATGATGAGGCGGGTGGCCGACAGGTCCCAGCGGAACGTGGTCATCGTCGACGACAGGCCCACCGCGATGTCGAGCAGGCCGTAGCGCTGGCGGTGCCAGAAGGCGGCCAGGATCGTCGCGTACGACTCCTTCCTGGCCCGGTCGGCCGTCCACGTCTCGCCGGTGCCGTCGGGGGCGTCGGACAGCGAGCGGCGGTAGTGCGCGTACGTCTCGCACACCTCGAGGTTGGACGGGTCGATCACCTCGACCCTGACCGTGAGGTGGCGCTTGTCCCTGCGGGCGGCCGCGACGCACTCGGGCAGGGTGACCGCGCGCAGGTAGGTGCCGGTGCCGCCCTTGAAGCTCCACCTGGGCGTGTCCTTACGCGCCTCGGCGTGGTACTGGGCGATCTCCTGCTTGCTGCCCAGCACCCTGACGAGCTGGAGGGAGTCGAGAGCCTTGCGGGTGCTGCCGATCAGCGTCTCGATCTCCTCCATGCGCGCCAGGCGCACGGGCAGGTCGGCCAGCGCGCCCGAGGTGATCGTCTCCTCGACCGGGGCCTGGCGGACGCGGTCGCGCAGCAGCGCGGTCGCCACCAGCGCCATGATGACCAGCGTGGCGGCGTTGACCAGCTGCGTCTGCACCTCGGTCGGGACGATCTCGTTGGGCATCACGCCCAGCACGCCGATCACGATCGCGAGCAGGAGGGCGATGGCGCCGTCGGCATTCTGCGCCGCCCATGGGGCGACCCGCTTCACCGCCGCCATGAACCGTGCCATCGCCTCGCCCCGCCGTCCGACGATCAGTCCCCGAGGTCATGGTAACGACCGCGCCATGCGACTGCCAGGGCACGCAAAGGAGCGATCACCTAGCGGTCGCGCCGCCCCGCCGTCGATCGGCGGGGCGGCGGTGACTCAGGCGGCGGATCAGAACCAGCCGCGGTGGCGGGCCATCGCCTCCAGGCCGCGCTGCAGCGCCGCGTCCGCCGAGTGGGGCGAGTCGTCGTAGCGCACGGAGAAGCGGTTGTAGGCGTCGTGGCTCGAGGTCAGGAAGCCGCCCCGCTTGTCGGCCTCCAGGATGACGTCCATCTGCCGCGGACCGGCGATGAACGTCAGCTCCAGCTCGTTGAAGTGACGCCGCCACTGCCCGCCCGCGTAGTACTCGATCTCCTGGAAGAACGGCATCGTCGAGCCGTACAGCGTGCCGCGCTCCAGGTCGGCCTTCTTGAACCGGAAGCCCATCCGGTCGAGCGCGCCGATCACGTGGTCCTGCGCGGGCAGCGGGCTGACGAACAGCGGGTCGAGGTCGCCCTTGTCGAGCGCGCCCGCCAGCGCCAGCTCCGTCTGGACGCCCAGCTTCATGCCGTGCAGCGGGTGCCCGGCGATGGCGCTGATCGGCGTCTCCCACGGGATCGCGATCTCGAACGGTTGCTGGTGCTGCGCGCCCGCGGCCAGCTGGAACGTCCCCGCGACCTGCTGGCGCAGGAAGCTGTAGGTCGTCTTGTACTCGTTGTCGCCCGACTCGACCTCGACCACCGCGGTCAGGTCGATGTAGATGCCCTCGACCTTGTAGTCGGAGTTGCCGCCGCGGAAGTGGACGACGCCGCGCAACGTCTCGCCGGGGCGCACGCCGGTGTTCGTCAGCACCGTGTCTACTTCGACACCCGCGCCGAACGCGGCCATTAACTTGCGGAACACCATGGGGTTCTCCTAAGCGGAAGGTGTGTGGCCGTTCATTTGGCCGGTACCTGTGCCCGAGATGCGGGGGAGCAGCTGGGCGAGAAGGAGGGTGGAGAGCGCGGAGTCCGACTGGCCCTGCTGGGTCCGTACGACCAGCGGCTGGGGGGCGTTCTCCGCGAGCTTGGCGCCCACGTCCAGGCGCCTGCGGGCCAGCTCGTACTGCAGCACGGCCCGGTTGTCCCGGTACGACTCGGCCAGCCGGCGCAGCGCCTTGGCCTCGTTCTCGGCGGCGG
>NZ_JBFAMX010000956.1:0-2760 GCF_040659615.1 Nonomuraea sp. NPDC049784 | reverse complement strand
GCTCTTCGTGGGCAGCGCGGTCTCGTCGTGGGCGGCCGGGCCGCTGGCCGAGCACGGGCGCTACGCCCTGCTGTTCGGCCTTGCGGCCGGCGCCGCGATCCCGCTGACCGCGGTGGCCGCCCTCACCAGGCGCCGCTACGGCCGCACGGAGGCGGCCCAGCCGCAGCCCGAGTGAGCTACTCCCAGCGGAAGGTGCGCGAGACCAGGCCCAGCGACAGCACCGCCCACGCCGCGAGCA
Source organism: Nonomuraea sp. NPDC049784 (assembly GCF_040659615.1). Lineage (NCBI taxonomy): Bacteria > Bacillati > Actinomycetota > Actinomycetes > Streptosporangiales > Streptosporangiaceae > Nonomuraea > Nonomuraea sp. NPDC049784. The sequence goes on along the minus strand of NZ_JBFAMX010000956.1, from coordinate 2,522 downwards.
CGGCCAGCGGGCCCAGCGGCAGGGCGGCGCCCTGCCCGAGCACCGCGCGCAGTCCGCCGGTCAGGGCCGAGATGGGCAGCACCTCCAGGACCTGCCGCATGCCGTGGGGGAACTTCGACAGCGGGAAGATCACCCCGCCGGCCCCCAGCAGGACCAGGTACACGAGGTTGGCCGCGGCCAGAGTGGCCTCCGCGCGGAGCGTGCCCGCCATGAGCAGCCCCAGCCCGCTGAAGGCCGCCGTCCCCAGCACGACGAGCAGCGCCGCGCTCAGGAACGACCCGTGCGGCCGCCACCCGAGCGCCAGCCCGACGGCCACGATCACCGCGGCCTGGATGACCTCCACGGCCACGACGGCGGCCGTCTTGGCGAGCATGAGCCCGGCCCTGGACAGCGGGGTCGCGCCCAGCCGCTTCAGCACGCCGTAGCGGCGCTCGAAACCGGTCGCGATGGCCTGGCCGGTGAAGGCCGTGGACATGACCGCCAGCGCCAGCACGCCCGGCACCAGGAAGTCGACCCGCCTGCCGCCCCCGACGTCGATCAGCGGCGCCAGCGAGAAGCCGGCCAGCAGCAGCACCGGGATGATCATGGTGAGGAGCAGCTGCTCGCCGTTGCGCAGCATCGCCCGGATCTCCGCGCCCGCCTGGGCGAGGACCATGCTCGGGAACGGCGCCGCCCCCGGCGCGGGGGTGAAGTCCAGCACGAGCTCCCCTGCGGGGGAGCGACCCTGGCTCGTCATCGCAGCTCCCTGCCCGTCAGTTCGAGGAAGACGTCTTCCAGGGTGCGGCGCTCGATGCGCAGGTCGTCGGCCGTGACGCCCTCCGCCGCGCACCAGGCCGTCACCGTGGCCAGCAGTTCGGGCCCCACCTGGCCCTCGATGATGTAGTGGCCGGCGGGCGACTCCTTGGCCGCGCTGCCCGCGGGGAGCGCGTTGAGCAGCTCTTCCAGCGCCAGCCCCGGCCGGGCCCGGAAGCGGAGCTGCCGCTCTGCCCCCGTCAGCGAGGCCGGTGTGCCCTCGGCCACCACCCGGCCCCTGTCGATGATCACCACGTGGTCCGCCAGCCGCTCGGCCTCGTCCATGTGGTGCGTGGTCAGCACCACCGAAACGCCCGCCCCGCGCAGCTCGCCCACCAGCTCCCAGCAGGCGTGCCGGGCCTGCGGGTCGAGCCCGGCCGTCGGCTCGTCGAGGAAGACCAGCTCGGGCCGCCCGACGACGGCCGCGGCCAGGGACAGCCGCTGCTGCTGCCCGCCCGACAACCGCCGGTACGGGGTGCGTACGTGATCCACCAGGCCCAGCCGTGACAGCAGGGCCCGGGCGTCGAGCGGATGGGCGTAGAAGCGCGAGACCAGCCGCAGCCACTCGCCGCAGCGCATCGCCGGCGGCACGCCGCCCGCCTGGAGCATGACCCCCACCCGCGGCCGCAGCTCCGGCAGCGTGGGCACCAGGCCGAGCACGCGGACCGTGCCGGCGTCGGCCCTGCGGAACCCCTCACAGATCTCCACCGTGGACGTCTTGCCCGCGCCGTTGGGCCCGAGCACGGCGGTGACCGCTCCGCGCGCGGCGCGGAGCGCGAGGCCGTCCACGGCCGTGGTGCCGCCGTAACGCTTGACCAGGTCGATGATCTCGACGGCTGGGGATTCCATGGCCACGAGTTTAGGGACTACGACACGCGGTCCGGGCCGCAGGTGAGCCCCAGGAGCGCGCCTCGGGAAGACATGGCCTGATTTGGACAGTTCTTGACCCGTCCGTTTCCCGGAAGGGTCCCGTGACGTTCTCGATCATCCGGCTGAACGAACTCGAGACGAAATATCTGATGACCGGGAATTCGGAGGACTCTATCCTGGTTTGACCCCTCGGCCCTCGTGGGCCGGGAAGCCTGCGAGGGAGAGGAAAACCCGCATGTCCGTGGCACAAGCCGCGTCCATCGTCGCCGTCGAGCAACGGAAGGGCCGTCGCGGACTACTGCTGGTGATCCTGGGAGCCCTGTCGGCGATCGGCCCGCTCTCCATCGACATGTACCTCCCGGCGCTGCCCACCATCACCTCCGAGATGCTCAGCGCGCCCGCGCAGGTCCAGCTCACCCTCACCGCCTGCCTCATCGGCGTGTCCGTCGGCCAGGTGATCGCCGGGCCGTTCAGTGACGTGCGCGGCAGGAGGGTGCCGCTGATCGTGGGTGTGGCCGGGTTCATGGCGGCCTCGCTGTTGTGCGCGTTCGCGCCCTCCGTGCCCATGCTCATCGCGTTCCGCCTGCTGCAGGGCATGCTGGGCGGCGCGGCCCTGGTCATCGTGCGGGCGGTCGTCCGCGACCTGTACGACGGCGCCGCCATCGCCCGCATCTTCGCCACGCTCATGCTGGTCAGTGGTCTGGCGCCGATCCTCGCGCCCATCGCCGGGGCGCAGCTGCTTGCCTTCACCTCGTGGCGCGGCGTGTTCGTGGCGCTCAGCGTCGCCGGGGTGGTGCTGCTGGTGGCGGTGCTGTCGGGCGTGCGCGAGACGCTGCCCGCGGCCGAGCGCGAGAGCGGCG
>NZ_JBFAMX010000955.1:0-2768 GCF_040659615.1 Nonomuraea sp. NPDC049784 | reverse complement strand
GCGTGCGCGGGGGGGGGGGGGGGCCGGGGGGGGCGGGTGTTTTTTCGCCTCCGGCCTCGGCCCCAATTTTTTTTTCGGCTTGGTGCCCACACGGCCCCCCCCCCCCCTGCCGGTGGCGGTCGCCCTGCTGCTGACCGCGCTGCTGTTCCCGCTCACCCGGCACCTGCGCGCGTCGGGGCTGCGGGCGATCTACGCCACCTGGATCACCATGCTCGTCGCCCTCGCCGTGCTGAGCGGGACGGGCTGGATCATCGGCGTGCGGGCCAACGAAGAGTTCCCTGGCCTGGTGACACAGGTCAGGCAGACGGCCAAGACGGTGGAGGACTGGCTCTACACCGGCCCTCTGCACGTGAAGCCCGTTCAGCTCAGCGGCTGGGTGGACGAGATCGCCAAGCTGGTCACCGAGCGGCAGCAGCAGATCACCTCGACGGTTCTGGCGGGGACCGTGGTGGTGGTGGAGGTGCTGGCTTCGATCGTGCTCCTGCTGTTCGTGACGTTCTTCCTGCTCAAGGATGGTGACCGGATCTGGTCCTGGTTCCTCAAGGGGTTCGGCCGGATGGCGCCGCGGGTCGATCGGGCCGGGCGGACCGCCTGGGCCACGCTGTCGCACTACGTGCAGGGCACGGTGGCCGTTGCCGCGGTGCACGGCGTGCTCATGGGTGTGGTGCTGGCCATCATGGGAGTCCCGCTGTGGGCGGCACTGGCCGTACTGATCTTCCTGGCCAGCTTCATCCCGATCGTCGGCATCCTCTTCGCCGGTGCGGTCGCGACGCTGGTGACGCTCGGCGCGAAGGGCCCGATCTACGCGCTGATCTTCATCGGCATCCTGATCGTCGAGCAGCAACTGGAAAACCACGTGCTCCAGCCGATGATCGTCGGCCGGGTGCTGCACTTCCACCCGCTGGCGATCATCATGGTGCTGGCCGTCGGCGGCATCCTGGCCGGGATCGCGGGCGCGGTCGTGGCCGTGCCGATCACCGCCATCCTCTACCGGGCCGTGCCCGAACTCTTCAAGGACGAGCCGATCCCCCTCCCGGCAGGACCGGCCCCAGAACCACCGCCGCAGGCCGTACCTCCTGGGAAGGAACCCGAGCAGAAGGACTGACGGGCTCGGAGACGAGCGCAGGCGCGCTCGAACTAGACAAGATCATGACCGCACGACCCGCGACGACAATGGAGCGTGCGCGCCCGCGAGATAATCTCTACCGCCGCACTTCGACCTGGTCGCCGACAGCTCCAAGACGATCGAAGTGCGGGTGCGGTGCAGTACCTCAACCTGCGCACCCTCGCCACCGGCGACCACATCCGGTTCGTGTGCGGCCGCGACGACGCCCTCACCCCCGTCAAGTGTGGTTCCTGCAGCCGATCATCGACCTGCGCCGCCCAGCAACGGCCAACCCACCGCAGGCAACAGATGGCGCGGACCAACGAGCTGAGCGCCGGTGAATCGGCCAGGGTGTCTAGGAGCAGCTGATGGCGTAGCCGGTCCAGCTCGCCTGTTGCCGCGGCGGGTAGATAGGAGTGAGGCTGGGCGGTCGTTCCGCTGTCAGCGGGGAGAACAGACATGGGCGCACGTGGTCTCAGCGCGTTGCCGCGGGGCCGGACCCGCCCCTGCCCTTGCCCTTGCCCTTGCCTCCGACGCTGCCCGTACTCGTGCCGGGGTGGTGCCGTACATCCGTCGATCTCAGCGGCCTGGTGTTCTGCGACGTCGGCGGGCTGCGCGCCCAGTGGGCTCGACCAGGTGGAAAGCAGCAATCTGCGCCAGGCTTATCAGCAGTCGTGCTCACCGGCCTGACGCTGCCGGGGCGATCAGACGGTTCAGACGCCTCCATCGCTCGTGGCGTGTCGTGGAAAGGGGCCGCTCTCCTGTTGACCGCAGCCGGCACCTGGCGCAGAGCCCGGCCTGTGGTGGGCGCGACGGGATCGGACAATACTCGGAGCTCAAGGACGGCACGGTGAATGGCGTTGAATGATCCACTTCCGCGGTGGCCGGATCCGGACGATGACATGGATCAGGCCCTGGCCGACGTCTTGAAGGCGCTCGGCACAGCCTCGCGCGCACTCGCCTTTCAGAACGCGGCGAGCATGGCCTGCCGTGGTGACCGGCAGCGGCTCGCCGTCTGTCTGGAGGCGATGACGCCTGGTCAGCTTGTTGAGGTGGCCGCCGCCGCCCGGTTGCTCGGCGCCGCGGCCGACCAGGCGCTCGCCCGGAGGGACCCGTAGCGGTTGTGCAGTCCCCACCCGAACGCGTGATCAGGACGCGAAGTCGCCGCGGGCGGGCTGCCGGGTCTGTCCGCCTTCGTTGTCCCAACCGGCCAGGCTCAGATCCTGCTCGGTGGTGGCGTCGGCGGAGCTGTTCCGGGCTGCGGCGGTGAGGATGTCACCGGGACGGGTACGGCCACGGCATCGGGTGGCCATGGCGAGCGCGTTGGCAGCGGCGGCGGGTGTGGTGCCGGGTGGGATGACGAGCAGGTTGAGGTGCTCGATCCCCGGGATGATCAGGTTGACCACGTGGGGGTCGATGGTCCGGAACCAGCCCACTTTGACGTGACGGCCGGGGGCGGCGATGCGGTGCGGGATGTTGTCCCAGGTGTCCGGGTGCAGGCCCACGCGCAGAACCCGTCGGTCCAGCCGCTGGTCGATGGCGGCGATCAGGGCGGGCAGTTCCGCGCCGGCGTCGTAGGTGGCGGGCCACCACGCCCCGTCCACCGCGCCCTGGCGTGGGAGGGCGGGATCCAGGCTGAGTCGCTCTTGGCCGGGGCCGGTCA
>NZ_JBFAMX010000954.1:0-2786 GCF_040659615.1 Nonomuraea sp. NPDC049784 | reverse complement strand
CCGAGCAACCGCTGGCCACGGCCGAGGCGCGGTGGATCGGCCAGCTGCCGCCCGGCGTGGACGGCGATCGGCTGAAGGCGGTCCGGCTGCGTACCACGTACACGCCGGAGAGCTCGGGCGAGCACCAGCTGTCGGTCGCCGGGGTGGGGGCCTTCACCGTCGTCGTGAACGGCGGGACCGTCTTCGACGGGACCCTCGAGGCGGACGGCGACGACCCGGCGGCGGGGTTCCTGTCGCCGCCCGAGCGGCGGGTGAGCGTGCCCATGACCGCTGGGGAGCCGTACGAGGTGGTCGTGACGCACCCGGCGGGGGCGTTCGGCGGGATGGCGTTCGTGTCCTTCACGGTCGGCCACGCGAATCCGAGCCCGGGCGAGGAGGAGCTGCTGGCCGAGGCCGTCCGGGTGGCGGCGGAGTGCGATGTGGCGGTGGTCGTGGCCGCGACCACGCCGGAGGTGGAGAGCGAGGGCTTCGACCGTACGGACCTCAGGCTGCCGGGACGGCAGGACGAGCTGATCCGGGCGGTCGCCGCGGCCAACCCGCGCACCGTGGTGGTCGTCAACGCGGGCTCACCGGTCGAGATGCCCTGGACGGAGGAGGTGGCGGCCGTGCTGCTCACCTGGTTCCCCGGGCAGGAGGCGGGGACGGCGCTGGCGGACGTGCTGTTCGGGGACGCCGAGCCGGGCGGGCGGCTGCCCACGACGTGGCCGAGGCGGCTGGAGGACGCTCCCGTGGTGAACGTGACGCCGGTGGACGGTGTGGTGGCCTACGAGGAGGGGGTGTCGATCGGATACCGGGCGTGGGAGCGGTCGGGGCGCGCGCCCGCGTTCTGGTTCGGGCACGGCCTGGGGTACACGACCTGGTCGTACGACTCGATCGCGGCCGAGGGGACGACCGTGACGGTGGCCGTCACCAACACCGGCGACCGCCCGGGCCGCGAGATCGTGCAGGTGTACGTCTCCAAGGTGCTGGCCGGGTTCGACGTGGTGGAGGCCGCGCCGGGGGAGACCGTGCTCACGACGATCTTCCTGCCCGAGCGGGCCTTCCAGGTCTGGGACGGCGGCTGGCGGACGGCCGAGGGCGAGTACGCGGTCGAGGCGGGCCCCAACGTGGGCGATCTCCGCCTGCCGGCCGTTGTGAAGATCTAGCCGCGCGAGAAATGGCCGGGTCGCGTTTTCCGTATCGCACCAGTTGGTTTGTATCCTTCAGAGCATGGCAAAGTCCGAGGATCCAGAGAAGCCGGGGCGCATCAAGCAGCTCCGCATGATCGCGCAGATCATCAAGCAGGCCAACCCCAAGGGGTTGCCCATCGTCTTCCTTTCGGCGGTGGGCACGCTGGCTGTGGTCGTCGTGATCGGCCTGGTCACGGACTACTTGTGGTATTCGGTGTTCATCGGCGTGCTGGCCGCGCTCACGGTCGGGTTGGTGGTGTTCGGGCAGCTCGCCCAGAAGGCCCAATACTCGATCCTGCACGGCCAGACCGGCGCCGCGGCGGCGGTGCTGCAGGGCATGCGTGGCAACTGGCAGGTCACCCCGGCCATCGCGGTCAACCGCGACCAGGACCTCATCCACCTGGTGGTCGGCTTCCCCGGCGTCGTGCTGGTGTCGGAGGGGCCCGGCAACCGGGTGGCGAAGATGCTGGCGGCCGAGAAGAAGCGGGTCGCGAGGGTGGTGCTGGGCGTCGAGATCTACGACATCCAGTGCGGTGACGGCGAGGGGCAGGTGCCGCTCGGCAAACTGCAGCGCCACCTCATGAAGCTGCCGCGCAACCTGAAGAAGCCGGCGGTCAACGAGGTGAAGGACCGCCTGCGCTCGCTGCCGAAGAACATGCCGATGCCCAAGGGCCCGATGCCCAGAGGCGCCCGCATGCCGCGCGGCCCCAAGATGCGCTAGTGCTGTCGAGTTCGTCGCGGGCCAACCGCTGGTGGTGGGACGGCAACGCCGACGACTACCAGGTCGAGCACGGCGGGTTCCTGCGTGACACGGGGTTCGTCTGGTGCCCCGAGGGCGTGGACGAGGCCGACGCGCACCTCCTTGGCGAGGTGCGCGGCCGTCACGTGCTGGAGATCGGCTGTGGCGCGGCGCAGTGCGCGCGGTGGCTGGCGACGCAGGGGGCGCGGGTGGCCGCGTTCGACATCTCGCACCGGCAGCTGCGCCACTCCCAGCGCATCGACCTCGACTCCGGGCTGCACGTGCCCGTGGTGCAGGCCGACGCCGAGTCGCTGCCGTTCGCCGACGACGCCTTCGACCTGGCCTGCTCGGCGTTCGGCGCGCTGCCGTTCGTGGCCGACCCGCTCGCCGTGTTCCGCGAGGTGCGCAGGGTGCTCAGGCCCGGCGGCCGGTTCGTGTTCTCGGTGAGCCACCCGATCCGGTGGGCCTTTCCCGACGATCCGGGGCCGCGCGGGCTGACGTCCGACCGGTCCTACTTCGACCGCTCTCCCTATGAGGAACGGGACGAAAACGGCACGGTTACGTACGTCGAGCACCACCGCACCCTGGGCGACTGGGTCAACCTCCTGGTCGCCTCCGGGCTGACCGTCGCCGGGGTGCTGGAGCCCGAGTGGCCCGAGGGGCACGAGCGGGTGTGGGGCGGCTGGAGCCCGCTGCGCGGCCACCACATCCCCGGCACCGCCATCTTCAGCACCGTAGCCGCCTGACGCCGGTCTGCCGCGGGCGGCTCAGGCGGCGACGAAGAACTCCAGCAGCTCGGGGACCAGCGCCTCGGGGGCCACGTTGTGCGTCTGGTCCTCCAGCACCCGTCGCACCGCACCGGGCACCGCCGCCGCGAC
>NZ_JBFAMX010000953.1:0-2787 GCF_040659615.1 Nonomuraea sp. NPDC049784 | reverse complement strand
CGGGAACCCGAAGGCGCTGGAGAGGGCCCCGAAGGCGAACGGTGCGATGGCGGCGCCCGCGTAGAGGCCGATCTGCACGGTGTGCCCGGCGTCCTCGGTCCGGCCGGGTACCAGGCGCAGCGTGGTGGCGAGCAGGAGCCCGGTCCAGCCCCAGCCCGCGGAGAAGGCCAGGATCGCACCGAGAACGAACGTCGTTGACGTCCCGATCGCGATCAGTGCCAGCCCGAGCCCGCCGGTGAGCATCATCGTGACGATCACCGCCGAATTGCGGCGAGGAGCCCGGTCGGTGAGTGCCCCGGCGGCGATCCGTACGGCGATGGCGAACAGGGCGCTGAGCGACAGCAGGTTACCCGTGAGGGTGGTGCCTAGCCCGGAGTGGGTGCCCAGTTCGACGAAGTACGTGGCCACCGCGTTGTTGCCGGTCGCGGAGAGCGCCGCGGCCAGCGCCCAGAGCCCGAGTACCCGCCCGACCGTCCGTTGCTTGTCGCCGGCTACGCCGGCCTCCTTCGGCCGTACGGGCGGCGGGCCGCCGGGTGCGCGGGCCAGCGGGGCGAACGTAGCCGGAACGAGCGCGGCGATACCCGCGACAAGCAGGGCGGCCCGCCAGCCGTACGCCGGGAGGACCAGGGCGACGAGCAGGCCGGGGACGAGGGTGCCCGCCCCCAGCGCCGCGCCGATCATGCCCGCGGCCAGCGAACGCCGGTGTTCCGGGACGCGCGCCGCGATCAGCCGGCCCGCCACCGGCTGGACGAGTGCGTTGCTCAACCCGCCCACCAGCAGTATCGCCGTCAGCATCCCCGGCCCGGTCACCCGCGACGCCACCAGCATGACCGCCGACGCGACCAGCGCCGCGACGGCGAGGACCGTAGGGACCGGCAACCGCGCCGCCACCCGTTTGGCGACGGGCGAGCCGAAAGCGGTGGCGGCGTAGAAGAGGCTCATCGCCAGCCCGAGGGCGCTGCGGGAGGTGTGCAGGTCTGCTTCGATCGTCGGGGCCAGCGCCCCGACGGTGAAACCGGGCATCCCCGCCACGGTCGCGGTCAGCGCGGTCGCGATGATTCCCGGCCAGTGCCGTGCGGGCGAGCGGGTGGGCAGGCCGCGGTTGATTGTCGTTGTCATGGTCGATCTCGGGGCGGGTCAGACGTCCAGGGGGCGCCAGGCGGAGCCGGCGCCGTCCCGGCGGACCTGCCCGAAGACCGCATCGGCGAAGTGGATGCCAAAGCCGATCGTGTCAGGCTCTTCCAACTCGGCAACGAGATGATGACGATGCTCGGCGGACTGGGCAGGGTCATGGTCGTAGAGGCAGGACCATTCGGGGTGGTCCACCTGGATCGGTGAATGCAGGGCATCGCCGAAGGCGATCAGCCGGGTTCCGCCCCCAGTGATGACGTACTGCGTGTGCCCGGCCGTGTGACCACCGGTGATCTGGACCCGCACGCCAGGGAAGACCTCCTGCCCGTCCATCACCGTACGCACGCGCGGTGTCAGCGCGGTGGCCTCCTCCTCGGTGATGCCCTGCGCGAACAGGTCGCGTTGGGCCCATTCCGGTTCGGCCACCACATACGCGGCCTGGGTGAACACGGGCTGGTCACCGCCCGGGGCGGGATGCCAGGCCCAGCCGAGGTGATCGATGTGCAGGTGGGTGAAAGCCACGGCCTCGATCTCTTCAGGCCTGCGGCCGAGCTCGGCCAGACTGTCCAGCAGCGCGCCACCGTAAACGGCGCCGTTCGGATTTCCCGGCTCGGCCGGCAGCGACACCGGCCCCCACCCCGCATCGATCAACAGTGCGCGGTCGCCGTTCTCCACCAGGAGACCACCGATACTCGCCACAAGATGGCCGGAGGCATCCAGGTACTGCGGGTGGGCGGCCCAGATCTCATCGGTGGTGTCCGGCAGCCAGCTGCGCGGCCTGCCCTGGATAGCCCCGTCCGGCACGAAGGACACCCTCGTGTCGCCCAGCCATACCGAGCGGATCCCCGCCGGCCGCCGCAGCCGCTCGTCCTGGTCAACCGCGGAGTTCGCCATGGTCGCGTTCCCTTCATCGGGGTCAGGTCATCGCCGTGTCGTCGGCGACCAGGCCACCATAAATATCAAGCTTGAAGCAGTCAAGCTTGAAATGTGCTGACTTGAAATAGTCAAGGTTTAAATGTGCTGGCTTGATGGACTTGCTAGGATGGGACGCATGACGACGTCCCCAGAACCGCAGGCCATCGCCGAGCGGGAGCTGTGCGGTCTGGTGAACGGACTGGCCCAGCAGATCGCCGATCACGTACGCGAACGCGCGGTCACCTTGGGCCTCACCGCGGCCCAGGCGACCGCGCTGCGGGAGATGACCGGACCAATGACCATGCGAGAGCTCGCCGAACGCATGAGCTGCGAGCCCTCCAACGCCACCTTTATCGTTGACAAGCTCGAAAAACAGGCCCTGATCGAGCGCCGCGCGCACCCCACTGACCGCCGCGCCAAGCAACTCGTCCTCACCCCGGAGGGCAACGCCCTCCGTGAACGGCTCCTCGAACTCCTCGCCCAGGACTCACCGCTGGCCGGCCTCACCACCCAGCAGCAGCGCGCCCTTCAGGACCTGCTCGAACAAGCCATCATCCGTTCATGAGTTGACGCCGACACACCCTGTCGGCCCCCCACTCGGGTCCGCGCGACCAGTCTGGCCTCGGTGCTGGGACTGTACGGTCACTGGCTCTGGCGCACTTTCGGTGGTGACGGACCGTGGTTTAGCCGAGCAGGATGCGATGGCGGAGGAGCACGAAGCCGGCTCGCCCGTACATCTGC
>NZ_JBFAMX010000952.1:0-2793 GCF_040659615.1 Nonomuraea sp. NPDC049784 | reverse complement strand
GGTGCTGCTCGACCTGCACCTGCCGGGGCGCGAAGCGGCCGGCGGCGGCGAGCGCGGCCTGCCCGGTGTGCGCGATCCCCACCACCCTGAACCCGAGTACCCTGTTCACCTGCGCGTGCAGCGCGGCGGTGACGACCGGATCGTCGTCCACGATGAGAACGGTGATGTCCCGGGGTTCAGGCATCGCCAGCTCCTCGTCCAGGTCCAGTTACTACAAATCAGAGTGAGCTTAAGCGGGTTTTGTTACAAAAGATCGAGTTTTGCGCGTTCTGCTCACCGGGATCCGCCGCGCGTGTCCGTTCCCTCTTAATCTGTACCCCGAACGACAGGGGGGAGGACGGACGCCGGTGAGATGGCTGCTCGCGGTGACGGCCCTGTGGACGGTGCTCGGCCTCCTGCCCCTGGCGCTGCTGACCTCCTCCAGTATCTCCCTGTCGGAGCAGGCCGTGACCGACGAGGTCACCGACCGGGTCAAGACGACCGCCTCGGTGAGCCGGGTCGTGGTGGAGCAGCAGATGGGCTCGCTCGAACAGCTCGTCACCGCGTTCGCGCAGCGGCCGGGCGTACGCGACACGGTGGCGCACTCCACCGCCGGCGCCATGCGCGACCACCTCGGCGAGCTCAAGCAGATGCGCGACGGCGTCAGCGGGCTGATCCTGGTCTCGTCCGAAGGGCGCATGCTGGGCGCGGAGCCCAAGACCGTGCTGCCCCAGGACATCAGCGCCACCGACTGGTACCGCGCGGTGCGCGACCGGCGGGCGGCCCACATCTCGCAGGCGTACACGCCCACGATGGTCGGCGTGTCCAGGGCCGTCGCGGTGGCCGCGCCGATCCCCAGCGCCGACGGCAAGCGCATGCTCGGCATCCTGGCCGTCGTCTACAGCCTGGACGCCATCCAGGAGTTCGCCAAGGAGGCCGCCGAGGCGCAGGACATCCGGCTGCTGATCACCGACCGGGCCGGTGTGCTCGTAGCCGACCCCGACAGGAAGCTCCTCGCGCTCACCTCCCTGCGCGAGGACCCGCGGGTGGACGCCGCGCTCGCCGGCCGCACCTGGAACGGCAGGTTCCCCGGGGTCGACGGCACCGTGCTGTCGGCCTCGGAGCCGATCCCCGGCATCGGCTGGACGGTCACCGCCGAGGTGTCCGCCGCCGAGGCGCTGGCCTCGGCCGAGCAGCTCAGGGCGAACGTGCTGACCGTCGCGGCGCTGCTGGCGCTGCTCATCCTCATCGGCCTGGGCCTGCAGATCCACACGACGCGCGGCCGTCGCCGGGCGCAGGTCACGCTGGCCAGGTACGCGTCCGAGCTGGCCGCCGCCAGGGACGACGCGGTCAGCGCCTCCAGCGCGAAGTCCGAGTTCCTGGCCAAGATCAGCCACGAGATCCGCACCCCGATCAACGGCGTGCTGGGCATGAACTCCCTACTCATGGGCACTCGGCTGGACGACGAGCAGCGCCACTACGCCACCACCGCCCAGGAGTCGGCCCAGAACGTGCTGCGCCTGCTCGACGACTTCCTCGACCTGTCCAGGATCGAGGCGGGGCACCTGCAGGTGGATGAGGTGCCGTTCGACCTGCCCAGGCTCTGTGACGAGGTGGTCGCGCCGTTCGCGCCGCACGCGTACGAACAGGGGCTCTGGCTCACGCTGCGGCTCGACGAGGACGTGCCGCGGCAGGTGTCGGGGGATCCGGCGCGGCTGCGTCAGATCCTCACCAACCTGGTGGGCAACGCGCTGAAGTTCACCGTTCAGGGCGGCGTCGACCTGCACGTCACCCTCGACGAGGGAGAGCCGGGCGACCCGCGCGCGGTGCTCGGGTTCGCGGTCGCCGACACGGGGATCGGGGTCGGCCCCGACGACCGAGAGAAGGTGTTCGGCGTCTTCCGCCAGGTCGACTCGCCGATCACGCGCAGGACCGGCGGGAGCGGCCTGGGGCTGGCCATCGGCCGGCAGCTGACCGAGCTCATGGGTGGGGAGATCGGGCTGGACAGCGTTGAGGGCGTCGGCAGCCGGTTCTGGGTGCGGCTGCCGATGGACGTCCTGACGTGGTCGGAGCCGTCGGTCGAGGCCCTGCAGGGGCGGCGCGCGCTCGTCGCCGACCCGCGGCCGGAAGACCGCGCGCTGGCGGTGCGTTCCCTGGCGGGCGCGGGGCTCGAGGTGGAGGAGAGCAGGGACGGGGAGTCCACCCTCTCGCTGCTTCATGCCGCCGCGGCGGACGGGCGACCGTACGAGCTGGCGGTCGTCGCTCTCGACCTCGGCGCCGACGCTGAGTCGATCGCGCATGTGATCCTCACCGACCCGCTGTTCCACGCCACCAGCGTCATCGTGGTCGTCACGCCGGGACGCGCGGGCTTCGCCTGGCCCGGCGGCGCGGGGGAGCGCGCCGTGCAGTCGATCACCCGGCCGCTCAGCCGCCGCCGACTCCTCGCCGCCGTGGAGAACACCCTGGTCACCGCCGAGTGCCCCGGGGAGCCGCGCGAACGGGCGGAGATCGCCGCGCAGGGCGCCCGGATCCTGGTGGCGGAGGACGACGAGGTCAGCCGCCAGGTGGCGATGCTCGTGCTGCGGCAGGCCGGGCACGAGGTCGAGGTGGTGGACGACGGCGAGCAGGCCGTGCGCGCCGTGCTGGGCGGCGGCTACGACCTGGTCTTCATGGACTGCCAGCTGCCCGTGCTCGACGGCCTGGCCGCGACCGAGGAGATCAGGCGGCGCGAGGACACGCACACCCCGATCATCGCGATGACCGCGGCGGCGATGCCGGACGACCGGATCCGCTGCCTGGAGGCCGGGATGGACG
>NZ_JBFAMX010000951.1:0-2793 GCF_040659615.1 Nonomuraea sp. NPDC049784 | reverse complement strand
GCCTGGCGAACACCTTGTGCAGCGTGCCCACCACGTTGGCCACCACCAGGAACCATGCGACCGTGCCCGCCAGCGCGATCACCGACAGCACGAGGGTCTCCCCCGCCGAAGCCTCGGAGCTGACGAACTGCGGCACCAGCGCCACGAAGAACAGCGCCGCCTTGGGGTTGAGCACGTTCGTGAACAGGCCCTCCGCGAACGCCGCCCACGTGCTGCCCCGCCCCGGGCCGGGCAGGTCCAGCCTGAGCTCGCCGCCCCTGCGCAGGGCGGAGCGCAGCGCCCACGAGGTACAGCAGGTAGGCGGCCCCGACCACCTTCACCACGGTGAACGCCATCGCCGAGGCGGCCAGCAGCCCCGCGATGCCGGTGGCGGCGGCCACCACCCACACGAACACGCCGACGGCGATGCCCGTGGCCGCCGCCATGCCGTGCAGGCGCCCGGAGACGGCGGAGCGGCGTACGACGACCGCGAAGTCCGGGCCGGGCGACATCGCCCCGAGCAGTACGATTCCCCCGAAACCCGCAATCTGCACCATAGAGGTCATGCCGTCCACCTTACGAGCACCCGCCCCTCCGGGATCAAGGTGGACCGTTCCCATGTCCAGGTCGGCACGGTGATCATCTCGGCGGGACGGTCGAGGGCGACGGGCGTGTCGAGGAGCGCCGAGTGCCGGGTGAGCGGCAGGCCGCCCTCGGGGATGACGACGGTCTCGAGCGGTGTGCGCAGGGTCGGGCCGTCCGGCTCGTCGAGGTCGCTGCGTACCCAGGTGTCCTCCCCGTCGAAGAACGTGAACGCCAGCGCCCCGCCGGGGGCGGCGCTGGAGTGGCGCAGCGCCCCGGCGGGCAGCCATCCGTGATGCCCGGCCCGGTATGTGATGCCGGAGACGCACAACTCGCCCTCCAGCAGCACGAACTCTTCTCCCGCCAGGTAGTGCCCGCGTTCGGTGCGGGCCCAGCCCGGCGGAAAGCGCACAAGCGAGGCCGAACCCTCCAGCGGGGCCTGCCGCACCGGAAGGTTGGAGCCGGGAATCAGGAAGTCGCGGGCGGCCAGCTCCGCGTCGAGCAGGTCGACCAGCACGTCAGCGCCTGCGCCGCCACTTCTTGAAGATGGAGCGCATGGTCAGCGCAAGCACGATGACCACGATCTGGCCGCCGATGACGATGCGGTTGACGTCGACCGCGGGCCGCCACTGGACGTCGCCGTCCTTGAGCACGAACACGCCCGCGGGCGTGGCGCTGAGGCCGAAGCCGCCGCCGCTGCCGCCGTTCTCGTCGCCCTTCTCGTCCTTGCCCTGCCCCTGCCCTCCGCCGCCTCCGTGGAGGACTCTGGCGACCGGGATGACGACGAGATCGCCCTGCTGGATCGGCTCGCCGAAGACGCGTCTGACGGTCGCGGTGTCCTGCGCCTGCTCGACCACCTTCATGATGTCCATTCCCCCATCGTTACCACGGATCGCCCGCCTGGCCACCTCAGTCGAAGGTGGTGGAGATCTCGTGCCAGCCGCCCGGCGCGATCTTCGCGGCCCGCTCCGGCCCCCAGGAGCCCTTCTCGTACGGCAGCGGCTGATCCGGCAGGTCGAGCACCCGCTGGACGATCCGCCACGACTCCTCCACCAGGTCGAACCTGGCGAAACGCCGCTGGTCGCCGCTGATGGCGTCGGTCAGAATGCGCTCGTAGGCGGCCTCCATCGGCCCGAGCACCTTGGTGAAGTCGACGCTGACCGGCACCGGCCTGGTGTGCTGTTTGCCCGGCTCCTTGGCCAGCAGGTCGAAGGTGACCCCGGCGTCCGGCTGGAGCCGGAACCTGATGAGGTTGGGGCTTGGGGGCGCGTCGCCGCCGCGGAACATCGTCACCGGCGGCCTGCGCAGCTCGGCGACGATCTCCAGGTCGGTGGTCGGCAGCGCCTTGCCCGAGCGGATGCACCACGGCACGCCGGCCCAGCGCCAGTTGTCGACGTAGGCGCGCAGGGCGACGAACGTCTCGGTCGTGGAGCCGGGGCGCACGCCGTCGGTGTCGAGGTAGCCGTCGTACTGGCCGCGTACGACGTCGGACGGGTCGATGGCCTGGACGGCGCGGAGCACCCGCCACTTCTCGTCGAGCTGGGCCCGGGCGTCGGTGGACGGCGGCGGGTCCATGGCGAGGATGGCCAGCAGCTGGAGCAGGTGATTCTGCACCACGTCGCGGACGGTGCCGTTGGCGTCGTAGAAGGCGCCCCGGTCGCGCACGTCGAAGTCCTCGGCCATGGTGATCTGGACGCTTCGGACGTGGCTGCGGTTCCAGATGGGCTCGAGCAGGGTGTTGGCGAACCTGAAGACCATCAGGTCCTCGACCGGCTCCTTGCCCAGGAAGTGGTCGACGCGCCGCAGGTGGTCCTCGTCGAAGTGCTTGAGCAGCTCGTCGTTGAGCCCGCGGGCGGAGTCGAGGTCGTGGCCGAACGGCTTCTCCACGACGAGCCTGGCGTTCTGGTGGAGCCCCACCCCGGCCAGCCCCTCGGCGACCGCGGCGAACAGCGACGGCGGGACCGCGAGGTAGTGGACGAGGAAGCCCTTGCCCGCCACCTCCTCGCGGAGCTTGGCGAACGTCTCGGGGTCGCGGTAGTCGCCCGCGACCAGCCGCAGGTTGCCTGCCAGCTTGTCGAAGGCCGCGTCGCGCACGCCGCCGACGGCCTCGCGGGCGTGCTCGCGCAGCCCGTCGAGGTCCATGTCGGTCTTGGCCACGCCGATGATGGGCACGTCGAGGCGGCTGTCGGCGGTGAGGCGGTAGAGGGCGGGCAGGAGCATCTTGCGCGCGAG
>NZ_JBFAMX010000950.1:0-2802 GCF_040659615.1 Nonomuraea sp. NPDC049784 | reverse complement strand
AGCAGCATGGCGAGCGCGACACCGCGCTGCTGCACGCCGTCGTGCAGGTCGCGTTCGATCCTGCGGCGCTCGTCGTCGACGGCTTTGACGATGCCGGAGCGGGTGGCGGTCAGCTCGGCGATCCGCCTGCGCATCAGCTCGTGGCTGCCGGGGCCGAGGAAGCGGTCGGCCAGCCGCCGTTCGAGTGATCCGACGGCCAGGGTCGTGAGGGCGACCAGGGCCAGCAGCACAGCACCGCCGGCCAGGCCGAGCACGCCGCTGCTGGTGACGATCTTCACGCCGGGCAGGTTCACGGGCACCGGGTCCGTCCGTCCCCATGAGACGTCCCACAGGCCGCCGAACAGGAGGAGCCCGCCGAGGAAGAGGCCCGCCGCGCACCCGTACCCGCCAAGCAAGCCCAGGGCGGCTCGCGCGACGAGGAAGCCGTAACCGCCCTCCCGCCGTGTCGCCTCGTGGCCGAGCCACCTCGACAGCCTGGCCCTCTCCAGCGCCATCAGCCTGTCCAGCCCGCGCGCGGCGGCGGGCCTGGCCGCGGGGACCAGGTACGCGGGCCACGCCACGCACAGGAAGACCAGCTCGACGAGGCCGAGAGCCATCCCGAGGACGACTCCGGCCAGTACCCGGGCTGCCCTGTTGCCTGACACGGGCGTGAAGTCTAGGCGTGACCCCATCGTCGTGCGCACGGCTCTAGGCGTCCCGGCGGCGCAGCACCGCCTGGCCCACCGCCACGGCCGCCGCCGTCCAGGCGACGAGCCAGGCCAGCCCCTCCCCCGCCGAATACGGGATCGGCCCGCCGGTCAGGTTCTCCACGCTCCCCATGAAGGCCAGCCCGGCGAACATCGGCATCCGCATCGACGCGTCCAGCGCCACCTGGCTCCCCGTCATCAGCAGCATCAGCGGCAGACCCATGAGCAGCATGAACACCACGGTCAGAGTGCCCGCCGCGCTGCGCATCGCGGCACCGACGCCGAGCGTCATCACCGACACCAGCGCGAAGAACACCCCCACTCCGAGCAGGTCCGGCACGACCTCGCCGATCGGCAGCACGACGAGCCCGCCGAACAGGTCGCCGGACAGCACGACGTGGACGACCGCCGTGGCCACGGCCCCCGACAGCACTCCTGCCACGATCATCACCGGCGCCACCACCAGCGCCTTCGCCGCCAGCACCACTCCTCGGACGGGCGTCGCCTGCAACGTCACCCGGATGCTCCCGGACGAGTACTCCGAGGTGATCGCCAGCATCGCCAGCGCCACCAGCGCGAACTGGACGAACGATGTCGCCGACACCACCGGCTGGCTCGCCGTCACCCGCACCCCGGCCCGGCCTTCCCGCAGGGCGTCGGTGGCGGCCGCGCCGCCGAGCATGAGCGCCGTCACCACCATGAGCACCGCCGCGCAGGCCAGGCACCACCACGTGGACCTGACCGACCACAGCTTCGCCCACTCGGCCCCGATCGCCTGCCACAACGTCCTCATGATCCCGCCCCGTACTCGACGCTTCCCGCCGTCAGCTCCTGGTAGGCCTGTTCGAGCGAGGCCCCTCTGGTCCGCAGTTCGTGCAGCCGGATCCCGGCCTCGTGCGCCAGGTCTCCGACCGTTTCGAGGGCCGCGCCGGTGGCCTCGAGCTCGTTCTCGCCGTGCCGCTCCACCGCGATGCCGACGGCGCGCAGCCGTACGGCGAGATCTCCGGCATGCGGGGTGCGGACGAGCACGGACGTCAGGGAGCTGCCCGCGATGACGTCGGACAGTGGCGCGTCCGCGATGAGGCGGCCCTTGCCGATCACGACGAGGTGGTCGGCGGTGAGCTGCATCTCGGTCATGAGGTGGCTGGAGACGAACACCGTTCTGCCCTCCCCGGCCAGCGACCGCATGAGCCCGCGAACCCAGCGCACCCCGTCCGGGTCGAGCCCATTGACCGGCTCGTCGAACATCAGCACCTCAGGGTCCCCCAGCAGCGCCGCCGCGATCCCGAGCCGCTGGCTCATGCCGAGCGACAGCGCCCCGGCCCGCTTGCGCGCAGCACCGGCCATGCCGACCGTCTCCAGCACCTCGGTCACGCGCCGCCGTGGGATGCCGTTACCGCGGGCCAGCGCCAGCAGGTGCGCGTGGCCGCTGCGGCCCGGATGGAGGGCGCGGGCGTCGAGGAGCGCGCCGACCGTGCGCAGCGGGTTCCTGACCTGGTGGTACGGCACCCCCCCGACCAGCGCGGTGCCGGAGGTGGGACGGTCGAGGCCGAGGATCAGGCGCATCGTGGTCGATTTCCCCGCCCCGTTCGGGCCAAGGAACCCGGTCACCACGCCCGGTCTCAACTCCAGCGTCAGGTCGTCGACCGCCAGGTGGTCCCCGTACCTCTTGCTCAAACCCTTCAGACTGATCACGCCGCCCCACGCTAGGCAGCCCTCGGCCTGGCGGGTATGGGGGGGGAGCCGCCGACTTCAATGGTGGGAAACCATAAAGGCAGCGATCGCGCACCCGGGACCCGTACGATTCCCTCGTGTTCGGCATCATTCGTCCCTGCGGTGAGCACGGGTGCCCGTCGTTACGTGCGGCGTGGCAGGCGCATCTGTGCGGTCTGTGCCTGACGTTGCGGGACGGGCAGGGGCACGGGGCGCGCCTGGCCACCAATTACGACACACTGATCATCTCGGTGCTCACCGAGGCGCAGATACCTTCGGCCGCACCACGCCGGATGGCCGGGCCGTGCGCGTTGCGCGGGTTCCGCGGCGCCGAGGTGGTGGACGCGCGGGCGTCCGGGGCGCGGCTGGCGGCCGCGGTCTCGCTGGTGCTGGGTGCGGGCAA
>NZ_JBFAMX010000949.1:0-2816 GCF_040659615.1 Nonomuraea sp. NPDC049784 | reverse complement strand
CATGGGCGGCGGAGTGACGCCGGCCGCCCCGGAGAGGCGTACCGCGATCTCCTCCAGCAGGCCCAGTGAACCGCGGGGCTTGGTCAGGCGGTCCTGGTACGCCCGGGCCTCGGCAAGGGCGCGAGGGTCCGCGGGGCGGATCGCGGCGAGCGTCTCAGCGAGCACAGCAAACCTCCACTTATGGGACGAGTTGGAGCGCTTCCTCGTATCGGTCGATCACGACATCGGCCAGGGTCTCGCAGTCGCCGATCACCTCGGCGCAGCGGATGTCGAGATCGGGGTGTCCGGCGCCGTACGCCAGGGCCTGGGCCCACACGCGCTCGAGCATGCCGCCCGCGAACAGCAGGTACGGCACCACGATCACGCGCTTGGCCCCCAGCCGGCGGCAGCGCTCGAGCCCGCCGGGCACCCCCGGCGGCGTCACCGAGACGAAGGCGGTCTCGACGGTCATGAAGTCGTACGCGTGCGTCTCCCAGAACAGCCGGGAGACCCGGTGGATCTCGGCGTTGGCCGCCGCGTCCGTCGAGCCCTCGCCGACCAGCACGATCGCCGTCTCTCCCGGCTCGACCTGCGCGAGGAGGTCGTCGGCCGGCGGCGTGTCGACCGCGCGGAGCCGTGGCCTGGCGCCCACGAGCTCCAGCGAGCGCGGCTTGTGGATCTCGGTGGCCGCCTCGTTCAGCCGTTCGGCCAGCAGCGACAGCACGCGGGGGTCGGGGCCCAGGGGGCGGCCGTAGTCGTACATCAGCGTCGGATGCCGCTTCTGCTCCAGCTCCATCGCGGCGGGGAAGTCTTCGCCCACCCTGCTGAGGCTCAGTGGGAGCGCCACGAGCCGGTGGTGTCCCCTGGCGACCAAGGAGGCCACGGAGTCGCTGAGTCTGGGGGAGGCACGTTCCAGGTAGCCGCCGGAGACGTCGGCGCCCGTCTGGTCGAGCCGGCAACGGAGCCGGTGTACGAACCGGCCGAACTCCGCGGCGTAGGCGTCATCCTGGGAGCCCTGCCCGATCAGCAGGAGCGGCGGCTTCATCGTGAGGGGATCTCCGGTCCGGTAGACAAAAGACACGCGAGGATATCCGATGCGCCCCGGTAGGGAACAGGTCACGCTGTGTGCGCGGGTGTCGCGTGCACCACGAACACGGGGTCAGAGGCGGTCAGGCGGTGCGAGCCGTCGGGCTCGAGCGTCAGCTTCGAGGCCAGGATCTGGGTGCCCTCGCCGCGGTAGCCGTGCTCGCGCAGGAGTTCGAGCACGGCCGAGACCTGCTCGACCTTCCTGAGCGCGCACACCAGAGTACGCGGGCCGCGCGCTGCGCAGGCGACCACGACGTCGGTGCCGCCGCCGCCCACGTAGACAGCGTCGGGGTCGGGCAGCGGCTCCAGCGCGGGCGGCGCCTGGCCCCTGGTCAGAGCCACTTTGACACCGTGCTTCAGCACGTTGGCGCGCAGCCTGGCGCACGACTCCTCGTCGCGCTCGACGGCCATGACGGCCGCGCCCATCCTCGCGCACTCGACGGCGATCTCGCCCGCGCCCGC
Source organism: Nonomuraea sp. NPDC049784 (assembly GCF_040659615.1). Classification (NCBI taxonomy): domain Bacteria; kingdom Bacillati; phylum Actinomycetota; class Actinomycetes; order Streptosporangiales; family Streptosporangiaceae; genus Nonomuraea; species Nonomuraea sp. NPDC049784. Next base: position 1,289 of record NZ_JBFAMX010000949.1, on the reverse strand, counting down.
ACCCACGTCCCAGATCAGGTCTCCGAGCCGGGGACCCAGCTTGGCCAGGATGAACGCCCGCACCTCCGCGGGAAGTGCGCTCTCGGACGGCAGCGCCCACTCGGCGGGACCCGGCTGGGCGCCGGCCACCCAGCCAGCCTCCCTGGGCCGGTGCAGCGGGTCGATGACGAGGACCACGTCGGGGTCCTTCCACGGCCTGGTCGTCGCCTCCCCCATGCGGCTGTGCGTGACCCGTTCGTCGGGGCCGCCGAGGTCCTCGCAGACGATCAGCGCGCGCGGCGTGGTCGGCGCCAGCTCCCTGGCGATCTCCCCGGGCCCGACGCCCGGCGCGACCAGCAGCGCGACCTTGGGGTGGGCACGGCAGGCGTTCACGACCCGGTCCAGCTGGCCCGGGCCCGACGGGGCGACGACGAGCGCGTCCTCCCAGCTGAGCCCGGCGCACGCGAAGGCGCGGGTGACGAGCGAGATCGCCGGCAGCACCTCCGGTTTGAGGCCGTGCGCCCGTAGCGTGCGGACTACTCCGAAGAATCCGGGATCGCCCTCGGCGATCACGACCGCCGGGCCCTCGCCGTGCTCGAGATGGTCGTCGAGGACTTCCAGCAGCGAGTCGTCCGCCACGGTCGGCGCGGTGAGCTTGAGCTGCCCGAGAATGGCGTCGGGGCCCACGACAAGCCTCGCCTCGTGCAGCTTGTCCACCGCCCTGGCCGAGAACTCGTGCCCGTCCCAGCCGACCACCGTGATCATGCGCCTCACCGTCCTCACCACAAGGGTGACGGGTGCGGAGGGGTTTCACAAAGGGTACGAGGGACAGTCCGGTGTGCCCTCAGGCCAGGTCGGACGGGACGAGACTGTAAACGATCAGGTCCTCGCCGCCCAGCGAGGAGCGGGCGACCCCCTCGCGGACGAAGCCCGCCTTCTGCGCCACCCGCTGTGAGGCCGCGTTGGTCACGGCCGCGCGGAGCTGGAGCCGGCTGAAGCCGTGCCGCTCGAACAGCCAGCGCGCGATCGCCACGACGGCCTCGCCCGCGTACCCCTTGCCGCGGGCCCACGGCGCCGTCATGTAGCCGACCTCGGCCGTCCGGTTGGTCCAGTCGAGGTCCCTGAGGTCCACGTTGGCGACGAAACGGCCGGTCTCCAGTTCTTGGACCGTCCAGCCGATGCCCGCGCCCCTCATGCGCATCCGTTCGGAGACGTCGATGAACGCCCGCGCGTGCTCCTGCGTGTAGTCACGCGGCACGCCGGTCCTGGCCTGGGTGAGGGGGTCGGCGGCGGTGGCGGCCAGGTCCGGC
>NZ_JBFAMX010000948.1:0-2824 GCF_040659615.1 Nonomuraea sp. NPDC049784 | reverse complement strand
GTCGACGCTGCGGCGGCTGCGGGCCGTGGGAGAGCGGCTGCTTGACGGGTTCGACCTGCTGGAGAACATCAGGCTGCGGCGGACGGCGGCCCACAAGGGCTCCTGACCGACGCGTCCGGCCGTTCCCTTGAGGAGGGGACGGCCGGACCGGTCACGACACGCAGGGGAACGGCCGAGCCGGTCAGCCTCCACGACAACCAGGGGGACGCCCGGGCCGGTCGGCCTCCAGCACGATGGCCGGAGAGCGGCCGGTCAGGTCGCTACCAACACGACGGCCGCCCGGACACGTGCCGGGCGGCTCCGCCGGATCGGCGGTCAGCGATCGTCGTGACGGCGGCGCCAGCGCTCTTCCATGCGCTCCATGAAGCTGCCCCGGTTGCGGCGGGCCTGCTTGCCCGGAGGGGTGGCCGTACCGGAGGCGGGAGGGGACTCACCGAACCCATTCATGCGTTTCCAACTGGACAAGCCCCACAGACACGCGGCGAGCATGACCACGAAACCGCCGACGCCGAGCGGGATCAGCGCACTGCCACTCATCACCACGCCGACCATCATGATGACGACGCCGAGAGCAAAGCCGATGGAGGCCTTGATCAGGCGACGCTTGTAATGGCTGCGCGGGTCACTGATCCTTACGGTGTTGGCCCACTTCGGGTCCTCGGCGTAGAGGGCCTGCTCGATCTGGTCGAGCAAGCGCTGCTCGTGCTCAGAGAGCGGCACGGCGCCTCCCAAGGACGGCCCCAGGACGGGGAAGACGGCAACGGACGACACGGGGTGTCCGAACCTCGCGGTCGGTTATCCCCAGAATACGAGGCTGTAGACGTAGGCGAAAGCAAACGTCCAACGCAGACCAAACCGGAGGTGTCGTCATGGGTCCATTGTGACCCATCTCGCCCCCTTTCCCCCAAAATCGCCACACCTTACGCCCTCAGCAAATCCGGACATCGGCGTCATGTCTCTGCTTCATCAAGCTTGCCACGTACGAGCGAGGCTGGGAGCACCGCATCGGGACCGAATCTCCGGATCGCCTTGTCCATCGCCTGTTCGGCCTCGCGCCAGCCGGTCTCCCGCTCCCCGATGCTGAGCTGCCGGGTGGCCTCCTCGGCCGGCCGCAGGTTTTCCATCCGGACTCCGACCAGGCGCAGCCGCACGCGCTGGAGGCCGGCCGCCTCGAACAGCTCGCAGGCGGTCGTGTAGATCACCTGAGCCACGTCGGTCGGCTCGCGCAGGGTACGCGAGCGGTTGATGGTGGTGAAATCGGCTCGGCGTAGCTTCACACTTACAGTCCTTCCCACATGGCCGCCCTTACGCATCCTGGCGGCCACTCGCTCGGAAAGACGCAGCAGCTCCCGCTTGATCACCTCGGGATCGTCCACGTCGGACGCGAACGTCTCCTCGTTGCCGATGCTCTTGTCGGGCACGTGGGAGGTCACCGCCCGCTCGTCGCGGCCCCACGCCAGCGCCGCCAGATGGCCGCCCACGGCCTGGCCGAGCTCGCGCTGGAGGGTGGCGGGCGGCACTCTGGCCAGGTCGCCGACGGTGCGGATGCCGAGGCGTACGAGAGACTGCTCGGTGCGCTCGCCGACGCCCCACAACGCCGACACCGGCAGCGGGTGGAGGAAGTCCACGACCTGGCCGGCGGGCACCACCAGCAACCCGTCGGGCTTGCACTGCTTGGACGCCAGTTTCGCCACGAATTTGCTGCTGGCCACGCCGACCGAGCACGTGATGCCGTAACGGTCGAGGACCTGCTCTCTGATCATGGCGGCGATGGCGGCGGGCGGGCCGAGCCTGCGCCTGGCACCCCCGACGTCGAGGAACGCCTCGTCGGACGCGATGGGCTCGACCAGCGGAGTGATCGTATGGAAGATCTCCATGACGCCCTTGGAGACCTCGGAGTATTTGCCGTGGCTGGGCGGGATGATCGTGGCCTGCGGGCAGAGCCGGCGCGCCCTGCTCATCGGCATCGCGGAGTGCACGCCGTGGGCCCTGGCCTCGTACGTGGCGCTGAGCACGACGCCGCGCCCGGCGGGCGAGCCCACGATCACCGGGCGGCCGCGCAGCTCGGGGCGGTCGAGCAGCTCGACACTGGCGAAGAAGGCGTCCATGTCGACGTGGAGGATCGGGCAGCCGCTGTCATCGGCCCCGGTACGCGGAGTGGGGCCGATGCCTGTGATCTGCTTGCGAGACACGCCGCCGATTCTATCCGAACAGGCGTTCTATAGCCTATGGCCGAGCACGTGCAACTGCGTGGCGATGTCTCTCAGCACGGGGTGAGTGGCGGCGACCTGTTCGAGCGCGACGAGCGCCTCCGACGCGCCGGGCTCGCCGTCGACGAGCCTGCTCGGCACCAGGTCGGTGAAGACCCGGACGCCGTGGACGGCGCTCACGGAGAACCCGGTCGCGGTCAGCAGCTCGGCGAGCGCCTCCGCGGCGAAGCGCCTCGGCGTGGGATCGCGGTCGCCCCACGTGCCCTCGGGATCGTCCAGCACGGCCCGCGCCTCGTCGAACTGGCCCGCGAGCGCCCGATGAATGGCGCTGGCGACGGGGTTGGCGGCCAGCACGCTCACCGCGCCGCCCCTGCGCAGCACGCCCGCGACGGCGGTCAGCGCGCTGATCGGGTCTTCGACGTATTCGAGCACGCTGTGACACAGGACCAGGTCGGCGTTGTCCCGGCTGAGCAGCTCGCCCAGGCCGTCGGCGTCGCCCTGCAGGGCCCGCACGCCCACGCCCTTCTCCTTGGCACGGCGTTCGAGCGCGGCCAGCGAGTCGGGGCTCGGGTCGACGACGGTCACGCTGTGGCCCAGCGCTGCCAGCGGCACAG
>NZ_JBFAMX010000947.1:0-2832 GCF_040659615.1 Nonomuraea sp. NPDC049784 | reverse complement strand
CCCGTACGCTCGCCGATCCCCGTGACGCCCGCGCCCGGCTGGACGAGGCGCTGGCACTGTGGCGGGGCCCCGCGTTCGCCGAGGTCGCCGACGAGCCGTGGGCCGCCGCCGAGACCGCCCGGCTGAACGAGCTGCGCCTGGTCGCCCGCGAACTGCACATCGCGGCGGGACTGCGGCTCGGCGACCCCGCGGCGGTGGTACCCGAGGCGGAGGGCCTCACCCGCGACGCTCCCCTGCGCGAGGAGGGCTGGCGCATGCACGCCCTCGCGCTGTGGAGCAGCGGCCGCCAGGCCGACGCCCTGGCCGCGCTCCGCCGCGCCCGCGCCATCTTCGCCGACGAGCTGGGCCTCGACCCCGGCCCGGACCTGGTGGCCCTGGAAGAGGCGATCCTCACCCAGCGCACGGAGGTCCTCCGCGCGGCCGCTCCTCCACCCCCCGCGGACACGCCCCGGCCCCAGGCAACCGCGCCGCCGCCTCCCAACAGCGGGCCCGGCGCGACAACGTTCGTGGGACGGGAGGGCGAGCTTGCGGCGCTGGTGGCGGCCGCCGGGGAGGCCGCCGCCGATGGGGCGCGCGTCGCGCTCGTCACCGGGGAGGCGGGACTCGGCAAGTCGGCGCTGCTGGAGCACCTCGGCGCGCGCCTCGGACAGGATGGGTGGCTCGTGGCCGCCGGGCGCTGTCCCGAGGTGGACAACGCGCCGCCCGCGTGGGCATGGGTCGAGGTGCTGCGGAAGGTGGCCGTGAGCGTTCCTCCGGGGGAGTTCGCGGACGACCTGGCGCCGCTGCTCTCCGACTCCGCGCCGGTGGCCGGTGACGCGACGGCCGGGCGGTTCCGGCTGCGGCAGGCCGTGTGGAACTGGCTCGCGGCGGCCGCCGCCGACCGGCCGGTCGCCGTCGTCCTGGACGACCTCCACTGGGCGGACTCCGCCACGCTGGAACTGCTCAGCGGCGCCGTCGGCGCACGGGCCCCGATCTTGGTCGTCGCGGCGTACCGCGCGGACGAGAGCGAGCGCCTCACCGACACGCTCGGGTCCCTCGCCCGCACCGCGCCCCTCCGGCTGGACCTGCCCGGGCTGGAAGGCGACGCCGTCGCGGAGCTCGTACGCGCCGAGTGCGAGGCCGACGACGCGACCGTGGCCGGGATCGCCGAGCGGACCGGCGGCAACCCGTTCTATGTGCGGGAGAGCGCGCGGCTGCTGAACGGCGAGGGCGCCCTGGTCGCGCTCTCCGAGGTCCCCGAGGGCGTACGGGACGTGCTGCGGCGCCGGCTCGCAAGGCTCCCCGAGAGCGGCGTCTCCGTTTTGCGGCTGGCGGCGGTGGCCGGCAGGGAAAGCTCGGTGGACGTGCTCGTGCAGGCCACCGACTCCGACGAGGACGGCGTGCTGGACGCGCTGGACGCGGGCGTCATCGCCGGCTTGCTCGACGAGCCCGGGCCCGGACGCGTCCGGTTCGTCCACGCGCTGGTCAGGGACACGCTGGTCGCCGACGTCAGCCTGTTGCGGGCCGCCAGGATGCACGCCCGGATCGCCGCCGCCCTGGAGGGCACCGGCGACGTCGCGGCGCTCGCCCATCACTATGCGCGAGCGGGATCACCGAAGGCCGTCGGCTATTGCGTACGGGCCGCCGAACTGGCCGAGGCGCGCTACGCCCACGACGTGGCGGCTGCCCTCCTCGCCGACGCGGTCGCCAACTCCAGCGAACCGGACGAGCGCGTCGGCCTGCTCGGCAGGCTGCTGCGCGCGCAGATCAGGGCCGGGGCCGTCGCTGCGGCCAGGCACACGCGCGAACAGGCCGTGGAGTACGCCGAGTCGATCGGCCGCGACGACCTGATGATCGCCGCGTTCACCGCCTGGACCGAGCCCACCGCCTGGCAGGCCCGCACGTACGGCACGGTCGACCTTCCCATCGTCGGCCGCCTCAGCCGCCTGCTCAAGCGGACCGGTCTCGCCCCCGACGTGCGTTCCCGCCTCCTCATCGCGTACGCCAACGAGCTGGTGGGCGAGGACGATCCGACGGTCATGGCTGCGGCGCGGGAAGCACTCGACCTCGCCACCGATCCCCGCCTCCGGGCCGCGGCGCTCCTGGTCCTGGCCAGCGACCCCGGGCGGGAGGAGTACGCCCGCGAGCTGGTGGAGATCGGCGTCGAGCACGACCTACCCGTCTACCGCGTGACCGGGCTGCTCAACCAGGCCTCGAACGCCGCTGCGGCCAACGACCCGGCGACCATGCGCCGCGTGACCCGGGAGGCGCTCGACCTGGCCCGCGCCTACCGGATGCCGGAGGCGATCAGCGCCACCGAGATCGCGCTGGCGACCCTGGTGCTCATCGAGGGCCGGATCGCCGACACCGAGCGCCTCTACGTCGAGGCCACCGCACACATGGAACGCGCCGGATCGGTGCACGCCGGCTTCGTCCGCCTCGCGCTGGCGGCGATCTGGCTGAACGACGGCACGCTCGGCGACCATCTGGACGACGTGCGCGCTCTCCACGAGGCGTTGGGCCCGATGGTCGCCGACCTGCTCACGCTCGCCCTCCACGCCGCCGGCCGCAGCGACGAGGCACGCCGGGCCCGCACGTCACCGAGCCCGATCCGGCCCGACTTCTTCTTCACCTTCCTGACGAGCCTGCGCGCGATGGCGATCATTGCGCTGAACGACCGCGACGCTGCCGAGGAGATCTACGCGGACCTTCTCCCATACCGTGAAGGCCCCCCGGCCGGCGCGGAGAGCCTGTCGCTGGCGCTGCGCCCGGTCGCCCACACGCTCGGCAGCGTCGCGGTCGTTCAGCGCAATGATCGCCATCGCGCGCAGGCTCGTCAGGAAGGTGAAGAAG
>NZ_JBFAMX010000946.1:0-2839 GCF_040659615.1 Nonomuraea sp. NPDC049784 | reverse complement strand
GCCCGATGACCACGGCCGCCAGCCCCGCCGCCGCGGCCGCGGCGGCGGGGAGCAGGCAGCGCACGAGCAGGTCCTGTACGGCTTCGGTGTCATCGACCATGCGGCTGAGCAGGTCGGCGCCGCCGTGCCTCGGCTGCTGGGGCGGGATGAGAGCCTGGAAGAGGCGTTCCCGGGTGCCTGCCTGGGCGCGGAGTGCGACGTCGTGGCCGGTGAGGCGTTCGGCGTAGCGGAAGACGCCCTTGCTGGTGGCGAATGCCCTGGTCGCCACGATCGCCACGCTCAGGGCGGCGAGCGACGGCTGCTGCGCTGCCCGGGTGATCAGCCATGCGGCGGCGGCGATGAGCCCGAGCCCGGCCAGATCGGCCGCCGCCCCGGCCAGCACGGCCCAGACCAGCCGCACACCCATGCGCCGGTTCACTGTCCGCTCCCTTCGCCTGGCCGCACCGCTGCCACCTGATCACGCGGCGGGCGATGATGCGGGGCCGCCTCCGGCGCACCTCCCACGGAAAGGCCACCACCTTCCGCCGCCATGTCGTCCTGCGCGGTCGGGTCGTCCTGCGCGGCTGGGTCCTCCTGCGCGGTCGCGTTGCTCTGCGTGGCCGGACCGCTCCCAGTCGGGTCGCTCTTCCCGATCGCGTTGCCCTTTGCGGCGGCGTCGCCATCTGCCGTGGTAGCGCCCTTTGCGGTGCCGTCACCCTTCGAGGTGGTGTCGCGTTGGGTGGTGTCGCTCGGTGCGCCCGCGTCGCGCTCGGTGGTGGCGCCTGCCGACGTGGTGGCTGCCCCTCCCCCCGCGATGTCGCCGCTCGGCGCCGACACGCCTCCGCTTCGCGCCGTCGGCTCACCGGTTCCCGCGGGGCTCCCGTCGAGGTGGGTAGTCCTGCGGGTGGTGTCGGAGACGACGCGGCCCTCGTGGATGCGGATGACGCGGTCGGCGAGCTCGATCATGGCGGGCCGGTGGGCGACGATGACGGCCGTACGGTCCTGGGCCAGGTCCGCGGTGGCCGCCACCACGGCCGCCTCGCTGCGGCCGTCCAGGCGGGCGGTGGGCTCGTCGAGGAGCAGCACCGACGCCTGGGGACGGCAGAAGGCCCGCGCGAGCGCGATCCGCTGCCGCTGACCGGCCGAGAGGTTGGCCCCGCGCTCGCCCACCACCGTGTCGAACCCCTGCGGCAGCCCGTCCACGAAGTCCGCGTGCGCGGCGGCGGCCGCCGTGCGGACCTCGTCCAGGGTGGCCGAGGGTGCCCCGAGCCGGATGTTGCCGGCCACCGACGTGGCGAACAGGTGCGGCCGCTGCGCCACGAACGCCAGCCGCGCCCGCCAGCTGCCCAGGTCCAGCTCGCGCAGGTCCGTCCCGTTGATGAGGACCCGGCCCTCCGACGGGTGGATGAAGCCGAGGATGAGATGGAGCAGGGTGCTCTTGCCCCCGCCGCTCTCGCCGACCAGCGCCACCCGTTCGCGCGGGCCGATGGTGAGGGAGACGTTCTCCAGCGCGGCGCCGTCGCGGCCGGGGTAGCGGACGGTCACGTTCTCCAAGCGGATCTCCGGCGCCCCAACCGAGGGCGCCCCAACCGAGGGCGCCCCAACCGAGGGCGCCCCAACCGAGGGTGCGCCAGCCGATGGTGCCCCGGCCGATGGTGCCCCGCCCGGCGATGCCGGGGCCGGCCGCCGCCCCGGATCGGTGCCGGATTCGTCCAGTACGGCGAAGGCCGCGTCAGCGGCCGCCACCCCCTCCATCGAGGCGTGGAAACGCGTCCCCATCGCCCGCAGCGGCAGGTACGCCTCCGGCGCCAGCAGCAGCACCAGCAGCGCCGTCGTCAGATCCAGCGACCCGCCCAGCAGCCGCAGCCCGATCGGCACCGCCACGAGCGCCAGCGACAGCGACGCGCACAGCTCCAGCACCAGCGACGACAGGAACGCCACCCGCAAGGTTCGCATCGTCGCGCTCCGGTGCGCGTCCGCGACCTGCTGGATGACGCCCGCCTGGTACCGGGCGCGCCCGAAGGCCCGCAGGGTGGGCAGTCCGCGCACCACGTCCAGGAAGTGACCGCCGAGCCGCGACAGGGCCAGGAACTGGCGCTCGGTGACGGCCTTGGTGGTCATGCCCACCAGCGCGCCGAAGATCGGGATCAGGGGCAGCGTGACCAGGACGATGACCGCGCTGCCCAGGTCGGCGGCGAACAGCCGTACCAGCACCGCGAGCGGCACCACCCCGGCGACCGCGATGGACGGCAGATAGCCGGTGAGGTACGCGTCGAGCCCGTCCAGGCCGCGCCCCGCGAGCGTGACCAGCTCGCCCGAGCGGTGGGCGGTGAGCCGCCCGGGCCCGAGGTCCCGCAGGCGGCCCAGCAGCCGGTGGCGCAACGCCGACTTCACGCCGGTCGCGGTGCGCCCCGCGAAGACGCCCTGCTCCCAGGCGAGCAGCGCCCGTACGCCCACCACCGCCGCCAGCCCGGCCAGGGCGACGGCGGTGAACCTGCCGGACAGCACCCCGGCCAGCAGCTCGGCCTGCACCAGAACGAGCAGCCCCGCCAGCACCGCCGCGACCATGGTCACGGCCAGGTGGCGGCGAACCGACCGCTCGGCCCGCATGAGCCGGAGGAGATCCTTATGCACGAGCCCTCAGAAGAACGACGGGAGCCGGAAAGCGTCCTTCCCTGGGCGGAAAGTGCGCCATACCCATATTTGCGCGCCCAGCACGATGGGCGCGCACGGCAGCACCATGACACTGAGCACATTCAACGTAGCCGGAGGCGCGCTGTAGTCCAGCAGGTACGGCATCGCGCCCACGAGCACCCCCAGCGCCGGGACCGCCGCCACGAACCCCGACACCGCCAGGGCA
>NZ_JBFAMX010000945.1:0-2839 GCF_040659615.1 Nonomuraea sp. NPDC049784 | reverse complement strand
GACACCGACAAGCGCGACCTGGTGGTGGCGGCCGTCGGCGCGATCGGGTTCCTGTCGAGCAGGATGGGCGACCGGTTCGGCGCGCTGGTGCTGCACGACGAGTACGTGCACCGCATGCCCGCCCGTACCGGCCGCCCCGCCCTCTACGGGCTGCTGCACTCGCTCATGGACGCCCCACGCGGCCGGATCGTGCCCGACGCGCCCGACCTGGCCGAGGGCATCGAGGTGCTGTCGGCCAGCCGCAGGCGGCGCGGCGTGCGGCTGATCGTCTCCGACTTCCTCGACGCCCACCCCACCCTCGACCTTGACGCCGAACATCCTTGGGAGCGGCCCATCAGGCGGCTGGCGGCCCGCCACCAGGTGCTGGCCGTGGAGGTGATCGACCCGCGCGAGCTTGAGCTGCCGGACGTGGGCCGGGTAGCGTTCACGGACCCCGAGACCGGGAACGTACGCGAAGTGCATCTTTCACCCAAGGTTCGGCAAGCATACGCGGAGGCGGCCGCCCTGCAGCGCGAGGGCACCCGCGTGGCGCTGCGCCGCGCCGGCATCGCACACCTGGTGCTGCGTACCGACCGGGACTGGGTGTTCGACGTGGCACAGTTCGTCCTGCGCCAGCGCCGCATGAGCCACCTCGCCCACAGGAGACCCACGTGACATTTTTGGCCCCCGGGTGGTTGTGGCTGTTCCTGCTGGTGGGGCTGCTGGTGGCCGGGTACATCGCGTCGATGTTCGCCCGCCGCCGCTACACCGTGCGCTTCACGAACCTGGCCCTGCTCAACCTGGTCGCCCCCGCGGGGCCCGGCTGGCGCCGCCACGTCGCGCCAGCGCTGTTCCTCGCCATGATGGCGCTCCTGGTCGTCGGCGCGGCCAAACCCGCCGACCAGGTACGCGTGCCGCGCGACCGCGCCACCATCATGATCGCGCTGGACGTGTCGCTGTCCATGGACGCCGACGACGTCCAGCCGGATCGCATCAGCGCCGCCAAGGCCGCCGCGCAGGCGTTCGTCAGGGAGCTGCCCGACCGCTTCAACGTCGGCGTGGTGTCCTTCGCCCGCTCCGCCAACGTCGTCATCTCGCCCACCACCGACCACCAGGCCGTGGTCACCGCCCTCAGCACCCTCACCACCCGCCCTGGCACCGCGATCGGCGAGGCCGTCTTCAACTCCCTCGACTCCCTGCGCTCGTTCGACCAGCAGGCCGCCACGGACCCGCCGCCGGCCGCGATCGTGCTGCTCTCCGACGGCGACAACACCTCGGGCAGATCGGTGAACGAGGCCATCGACGCGGCCCAGCAGGCCCGCGTGCCGGTCTCCACGATCGCGTACGGCACCCAGGAAGGCACCGTCAACATCGACGGCAGGCCGGTGAACGTGCCGGTCAACAAGCAGACCCTGCAGTCGCTGTCCGACGGCACCAGCGGCCGGGCCTACGCGGCCGAGTCCGGCAGCGAGCTGCGCGAGGTCTACGAGCAGATCGGCACCTCGCTCGGCTACAAGCTGGTCAACCAGGAGATCACCCAGTGGTTCATCGTGGCCGCGATCGTGGCCGGGCTGCTGGTGGCGGGGGCGGCGGTGCTGTTCGGCTCACGCATCCCCTGACCGTCCCCACAGGCGCCCCGCTCCGCCCCCTCTCCCAAGGCACCGCAACCCCGGACGGCGGGTTCCCCGAGGCATAGTGGGAAATCAGCGGATAACGTCATCTTTTACTTGCATTCGCAGGATTCCACCAGTAACGATGTAGTGCATGCAAGATGGCGTCGAGACCGATGAGCTGGACCGCGCGATCGTCGCGGCGCTCCAGCTGAACGGGCGAGCCCCCTGGAGCCTGATCGCCCGGCTCGTCGGCGCGAGCGAGTCCACCGTGGTCCGCCGCGCCGCCGTACTCGGCGACAGCGGGCTGCTGCGCGTCATCGGCGTCGTCGACGTGCTGCGCTGCGGCATCGGCGTGCCGGTGCTCAGCCGGTTCCGGTGCAGGCCCGGCAGCACGTACGAGGTCGCCGCGGCCATCGCGGCCCGGCCCGAGGCGAGGTTCGTCGCGGTGGTGTCCGGCAGCGCCGACTGCGTGGCCGAGTTCGTCGTGCCAACCCACGCCGCCATCGGCCGGGTGATGGTCGCCGACGTGCCCGGCCACGGCCACGTCACCGAGAGCGAGACGCACGCCGTCATCCGCACCTTCGTCTCCAACCACGACTGGAACCCCGGCGTGCTCGACCCCCAGGCCACCGCCGAACTGCGTGACGCGGCCGAGATGCCGTTCGAGGACCGGTTCAGGGAGGGCCTGCCGGAGCGGCTGAACGAGCTGGAGCTGACGATCGTCGAGGCGCTGGGCCGGGACGGCCGCATGTCGTACAAGGCGCTCGCCCAGGCCGTCGGCAGCAGCGAGTCGACCGCGAAACGGCGGGTCGAGTCGCTCGTGCGCCGCGGCTGCCTGCGCTTCCGCACGCTGGCCGAGCCCGAGGTGCTCGGGTTCGCCGTGGAGTTCATGTTGTGGCTGGAGGTCGAACCGGGGCTGCTCGAACAGGCCGGGCAGCAGCTGGCAGGACACCCCTCGACCCGCTACCTGTCGGCCACCACCGGACGCTTCAACCTCGCCGGGCAGGTGGCGCTGCGCCACTACGGCGACCTGTTCCGCTACCTCACCGACGACGTCGGCGCCCTGCCCGGCCTGCGCGCCGCCGACGTCACCCTCCAGCTCACCACGCTCAAACGCGCCTGGGTCCCCACCCCCGCCGCACGAACGGAGATACCCCCACCATGACAGAACAGCAGCCCTGGCAATGGGACGAGCAGACCTGGCGCGGCCACGTCGCCAGGGTCCGCGCCGGGCGCAGCCTGCGGCC
>NZ_JBFAMX010000944.1:0-2847 GCF_040659615.1 Nonomuraea sp. NPDC049784 | reverse complement strand
GGCCAGGCAGGCACCCCCCGTCCAGGCGGCCGGCAGGGCCGAGGCGGCGATGACAACCACTGACCCGTCCCTGGTCTTGGCCGCTCCGGGAGCGCGGGTGCTCCTGGCCGGGGCGGCCACGCACGCGGCCGGTTCGATCCTGGGCGATCGGCCGTCGGTCGCGGCCAGCGTCGCCGACCTGGGGCGGTGCCTGACCGATCGCGCGGGCCTGGATCCGGCGCACCTCAGCGTCCTGGTCGACCCCGCCGCCCGGCGACCCTCGCCACGGCCCTGTCCGACCTGGCCGGCCAGGCCGAAGACGTGCTGGTCTTCGGTTACGTCGGGCACGGGGTACTCGACGACGACGGGGAGCTGCATCTGGCGACCAGCCGCCCGGCGGCGAGCGCGGCACCGGTCCGGGTGATGTACCGGATAACGTGCGAGAGTCGCGCACCGCTCGGGCGAAAGGTTGTCCTGGTCGCCGCGCCGCCATGATCGCTCATGTACGTGATAATAGGCAATTATCACGTACATTCCGTATTGCAGCGCGGAGTGCGCCCGGCCACCGTGATCGGGATGGGGATGTGTTCCCGGCCGTCAGACCGGAACTCCGCCGCCCAGCGGCGGCCCTGCTCAAGATGACGGCTTTCAGCCGAAGAGATTCGGCCAATTGCCGCTGCGAACCCGTACATCCGTGGCTGCCTCTTTCACCGACCGACCGTCGGTATCGATGCGCAGATGACCTGCTCCGGCGCGGTCGAGAGCCTTGGCCTCGTGCATCGCTCGTTCAGCGATACGGTGCAGGGCGTCCGGGCCCAGCCCTCTCAGCTCATCGCCCGGTATGGCCGGCCCGCCTCCCCGGCCACGCTGGGCGACGCGCTCGGCCAGCGTGGCCGACCCAGCATGCAGACGACACACGGTCAATGTCGCTCCAGGCAGCAACTCGGCGTAGCCACGGACGATGTCATCGGAATCGGCCTCCCCGGAGACGACCAGACACTGGGCACCCACCGCGCGATATCCGGCCCAGATGGCCGCGAGGTTGCGTGCCTTGAGGGCATGACTGGCCACGTCATCGTCCGCGACAGGACGCAGCGCACCGATCTGTTTCACATCGACATAAGCGGCTCGCACGCCGGTCCGGTAAACCTGCATGAAGATCTCGTATCCGACCGTCGATTTCCCAACCGCCGTAGCACCGCAGAGCCACAGCACGGGCACCGGCACGGAAGCCGGTGCAGCATCCTCCTGCGGTGGCGGCGGCTGGCTCTGCCGATCAACGAAGCTCTGGAGCATCGCCGCGGGAAAGACACCCGGCCATCCCCCAGCCCGGTCACAGACCAGTCGGGCCGTCTCGGAAACCGCAAAGCCGCCCGTATCCACGCACACGTCGGCGTAGTCGCTCCGCTCCAGGGACTCCGCCTCAGCGACCGCATCCTCCACCAACTCCGGACGCCACCCCCGCCCAAGAAACCGTTCCTTGAGCTCAGCATCATCGACCCGCAGCCGGCACAACGTGAACGCGGCCTCGGGAAGAAGAGCCGTGTACTCACGAACCTCCTCAGGAGAGTCGACAAAGCCCGCAAGGACCAGACACTGCACCCCTTCCTGCCGAAAGTGCGGCCACATCGCAGCCAGACTCCGCGCGCGGACGCGATGCGTCATGCCCTCTGGCATGGGATAACACAGGCTGATCTGGTCAGCATCGACGAACGCCGTCTTGACACCACTACGGCTCAGCTGCTCAAACACCTCCCAGCCGACCGAGGACTTCCCGACACCCGTAGGCCCCGACAACCAGAGCAGAGGCAGAGAAACGTTGCTCATCTGCGCGACGCTAACGGGCTCCCGGTGAAGCGCGCGAATGGATTTCGCTACCACCGTGACCCATCGAAGCGTCGCATCAGAGTGGGCCGTCGAGGAAATTTCGAATGATGGAGACGAGTTCGACTGGCTTCTCGAAGACCACAACGTGCCCGCTGTCGACCTCAGCGTAGTCGCTGCCCTTGATCGCTTTGTGGAGAGCGCGGGCGTTCTCGACTGGAATCAGATGATCGAGGGCGCAGCCGATCACCAGCGTGGGAGCGGTGATGCGGGGAAGCTCGTCTCGGATGTCGATGCGCAGGTCGAGGTCGATCTGGCGACGGGTGCCGTGCGCGGGTTCGCCGGACCGGAGCTCGGCGAGCCCGTCGGGCCCCAGTGCGCTCAGGAAGGTCGGGCTGAAGGCGATCAGCGGTGCAACCGCCGAGGCCAGCTCGGGCCGGGTGTCCATGGCCTCACCCCAGGTCTGCAGGCCGAGCCGCAGTCGCGGGTCCTCGCTGTGCGTCCAGCCAGCGATGAGCACGAGGCGCCGTACAAGATCGGGATGGTGGGCCGCGATGCTCGCCGCAACCACGGCGCCGAGCGAGAAGCCCACGAGGTCGACTGCTCCTACCGCGGCGTCGCGTGCGACAGCGGTGACCTGGTCCACCAGGAGGTCGAGGGTCAAGTCGCCGACAGGCGTGGTGGTCTTGCCGCTGCCGGCGTAGTCGGGAGTAATGACGGTACGGTCGTCGGCGAATTGTTCCACCATGTGGCCGTAGTTCGTCGCGGCGTCCAAGCTGGTGCCGTGCACCAGGACGAGGCCGGGGCCGTTGCCGCTGATCGCGTAGTGCACCTCGGTACCAGAAGCGTGGGCGATGGGCATGAGGGGGCTCTTTTCGTTCGGGTTCATTCATTCCGGGGCGCGTGTCGTGGCAACCCGAAGAGGGTGATGACGGCGCCGACCAGGGGAATGAGGGTGACGGTGAGGGCGCCGAGGCGCACTGCGTGCAAGGCCACACTCGGCGCGACCGCGGCGGCAGTCTCGCCGTCCAGCCCGACCGTGAC
>NZ_JBFAMX010000943.1:0-2857 GCF_040659615.1 Nonomuraea sp. NPDC049784 | reverse complement strand
CCTGCGCGGCGGCGCGGCCTGGGGTGTCGTGCGAGTCGATCGACGCGGCCGCCCGCGACATCATCGCTGAGGCGGGGTACGGCGACTACTTCATCCACCGGACCGGGCACGGGATCGGCATCGAGACGCATGAGGAGCCGTACATCGTCTCGGGCAACGGGGCGCCGATGGAGCCGGGCTTCGCGTTCTCGGTGGAGCCGGGGATCTACCTGCCTGGCCGGCACGGGGCCCGAATCGAGGACATCGTGGTGTGCACGGACGCAGGCGCGGAGCGCCTCAACAACACACCCCGTGACCTCGTCATCGTGTAGGTGACCCAAGGTCGGCCCACCCCTTGATCGACGAGGTGGTGGGCCGACTGACGCCCGGCCTGGACCTGGGTGCCTTTCGTGACATTCCCTGCACCGGCGGAGTCGTGAACGGCCCGGAGGTGGGCTGCCAGGCGGCGTGAGGCGTTGGTGTGGCACAGTCGCTGTCATGTTCGCGGAGGTCACGTACGCCAGCAGGCCCGGGTCAGAGCGCCCCAACGAGGACCTGGTGATCGCCGGTCCGTCGTGGATCGTCGTGCTCGACGGGGCCACAGCGGCGGCCGGGGTGGACAGCGGGTGCGTGCACGATGTGCCGTGGTTGGTGGCGCGGCTCGGGAGCGCGCTGGCGGCGGGGCTGGTGGCCGACCGGCCGGAAACGTCGCTGACCGGCATGTTGGAGGCGGCCATCGAGACGACGATGGCGGCGCACTCCGGCACCTGCGACCTCGACAACCCCGACTCGCCGTCCGCGACGGTGGCCATGGTGCGCGACGTCCGGGGACGTGTGGAGTACCTCGTGCTCGGCGACTCGCCGGTCGTCTTCAAGCCGGCGGGCGGCGGGGTCAAGGTGGTGAGTGACGACCGGTTGGAGGGGCTGCCGGGCGGGCGGCCGTACACGGTGGAGCTGGTGCGGCGGATGCGCAACGCGCCCGGCGGGTTCTGGGTGGCGGGCAGTCGCCCCGAGGCGGCCCGGCAAGGGATGTGCGGTGCCGTGGCGGACGTGCGCGGAGTGGGGGTGCTCACCGACGGGGTGGCGCGGCTCGTCGAGTGGTACGGGTGGAGCTGGGGGGACCTCGTGACGGCGCTGGAGGGGGAGGGACCGGAGGCGGTGATCCGGGCGGTACGGGAGCTGGAGAGAACCCGGGGACCGGTACGGGGCAAGCGGCATGACGACGCCACCGTCGCCTGGGGTCGGGTCGGCCAGGACCAGGGATATCACGGAGGGACATCCTGACGTGACAGCGGGTGCGCGACGGCTACGGTCGCGGGACTCAGCTTCCTCGCGCCCGCCATCACGGTGGGCGATTTCACCCGGCTCGTGCTGCCCGAGTCGGGACCCGACGAGGGGTACCCCTTCGCGCAGCGGTTGCGCTGAGGTGTATCAGGCGCCGCCGCCCACACTCTGGGATGGCGAGGGCGGCGGAGGGAGTGCTCATGTTCGTCGGCAGGACGGCGGAGCTGGCCCTGCTGCGCGCGGAGCTGCGTGCGGCGGGCGAGTGGCCCGCCAGGAGGGTGGTGGTCGAGGGACCGGAGGGGATCGGCAAGACGGCGCTCATCCACCACGCGCTCGGCGGGGACACGGGCGCGCGGGTGCTGGCCGTCAGCGGCGAGGAGAGCGAACGGCAGCTCAGGCTCGGCGTCCTGCGCCAGCTCACGGACGAGGCAGCCCTACTGGGTCCGCAGGCGGGGCTGGAGCTCGAGGCGGCCGGCCGCGAGCTGGCGGTGGCGGGGGAGGATCCGTGCGTCGCCGGGCAGGTGGTCTGCGACGTCATCGACGCACTCCAGGCGCGGGGGCCGCTGGTGGTGCTGGTCGACGACGCGCAGTGGGCGGACGGCGCCTCGCTGCGGGCCCTCGGTTACGTGTTGCGGCGGGTACGGGCCGGGCGCGTGCTCGCGCTCGTCGCCTGCCGCGACCTGGCCGACCCGTGGTTGCCCGAAGGGCTGCGGCGGCTCCTGACCGGCGACGAGACGCTCCGCATCAGGCTGTACGGGCTGAGCGCCGCCGACCTCGCCGAGCTGGCCCCCCACCTGCCCGAACCCGCCTGCGCCCGGACTCCGAGCGAGCCGGGTACCGCTTTTGACGCGATGCGGGTCGCACACGGCAACGCCTTCGAGGCGACGCCGGGGACCGCCGGGACCCGGGGCCTCACCGAGCCGGGGGCCGTGCGGTTGCGCGACCACACCCTGGGCAACCCGCTGCACGCCCGGGCCGTGCTGGCCGCCGTCCCCGTCCAGGTCCTGGCCGACTGCGGGGTTCGGCTGCCCGCACCCGCCACGTACGTGCGCCCCTTCGCCCGCCGCCTGCAC
Source organism: Nonomuraea sp. NPDC049784 (assembly GCF_040659615.1). Taxonomy (NCBI): domain Bacteria; kingdom Bacillati; phylum Actinomycetota; class Actinomycetes; order Streptosporangiales; family Streptosporangiaceae; genus Nonomuraea; species Nonomuraea sp. NPDC049784. The sequence continues at coordinate 521 of NZ_JBFAMX010000943.1, read as the reverse complement.
GCCTGCACCCCCGCCGCCGGCCGGCTCGTCGCCGCGTGCGCCGTGCTCGGCGGGAACTGCCCGCTGCACGTGGCGGCCGCCGTCGCAGGCAGGCTCGACGAGCCGCTGGACGCCCTGGAAGAGGCCGTGAACGCCGGGCTGCTGCGAGAGCTCCCCGGCCGCCTGGTCGGCTTCCCCGAGCCGCTGGCCCGGGCGGCCGCCTACGACGGGCTCGGCGCGGGCGTCAGAGCGCGGCTGCACCTGGCCGCCTCCCGCGTGGTCGACGACACCGGTACGGCCCTGCGCCACCGGGCGGCGGCGGCCGGCGGGCCCGACGAGGTGCTGGCCGAGGAGCTGGCCAGTTTCGCCGCCAAGGCCGCACAACACGGGCAGTGGCACGAGGCCGCCGCCCACCTCGACCTGGCCGCCGGGCTCACAGAGTCGGCCGCACGCCGAGACGAGCTACGCACGGCCGCGCTGGAACACGTCCTCATCGGGGGCGATGTGCTCCGCGCCGCCGAGCTCGCCGCCGCGCGCAACGC
>NZ_JBFAMX010000942.1:0-2863 GCF_040659615.1 Nonomuraea sp. NPDC049784 | reverse complement strand
GGCGAGAGGTGCGGCCGACAGCGCCAGGGAGGCGAGCTCGCAGGCACAGGCCGCGATCGACCGCCTTGGCGCGGACTCCGACCCCGAGCTGCGCGGCCTGCTGCGGAACGCGGCGGCCGCCGCGCGACGGGCCGCCACTCAGGCGGACCGCGCCCAGGACGCCGCCCAGACGAGCGCCGGCACCGGTACGGGAAGCGACCTCGACGCCGTCGCGGACCTGCGGAACCAGGCGCGGGAACTGGCGAAGCAGGCTCGCGAGATCGCGGCCATGGCGCCCCAACTCGGCTCCAAGCTTGACCGGGCCAGGGATCAGCTCAACGCCCTGGACGCGGGCCTGGGCAAGCTGGCCGGCGGGGCCGCGAAGGTGGACGCGAGCGTGGGCACGGCCGCTACCGGAGCGAACCGGCTCTACCAGGGCGCGACCGAGCTGGCCAACGGTTCCCGCCAGGTCACGAACGGCATCGGCCGGCTGAGCGGCGGGATGATCAGGCTGAGCGACGGCGCGAGCGAGTTGCGCACCGGGGTGGATCAGCTCCACGACGGCGCGGGCCAGGTGGACAAGGGCATGGCCAACCTCGCCGAGGGCTCGGGGGAACTGGCCGGCGGGCTCGGCGACGGCGCCGCCCGGATACCCGATTACGACAAGAACCAGCGTGACGCCCGCGCGGACGTGATGAGCGACCCGGTCCGGCTGGCCAAGAACGTCGACAACGAGGTGCCCAACTACGGCACCGGCTTCGCGCCGTTCTTCCTGCCGCTGTCGCTCTGGGTCGGTGCGATGATCGCGTTCATGGTGCTGAAGCCACTGAACCAGCGGCGGCTGGCGGGGACGACCGGCGCGGTGCGGATCGCGCTGGCGGGCTGGCTGCCGGGGGCGGCGCTCGGGGCGGCGCAGGTAGGCGTGCTGGTGGCGGTGCTGCGGTTCGGGCTCGGGCTGGAGGCTGCGCACTGGGCCGGGGTCACCGGGGTACTGCTGCTCGCGACGGCCGCGTTCATGGCGGTCGTGCAGGCGGTGAACGCGCTGCTCGGCCCGCCCGGGCGGGTCGTGGCGCTGGCGCTGCTGATGCTGCAGCTCACCTCGGCGGCCGGGACGTACCCCATCGAGACGTCGCCCGGGTTCTTCCAGACGATCTCGCCGTGGCTGCCGATGAGCTGGGTGGTGTCGGCGCTGCGCAGGCTGATCAGCGGTGGCGATCCGACCGTGGTGTGGCAGGCTTGCGGCGTGCTGTCGGCTTTCCTCGTACTCGGGCTCGCGCTCACCACGCTCGCCGTGGAGCGTGGCCGCATCTGGTCCGTCAAGCGCCTGCACCCGGAGCTGGCACTGTGAGCGAACGAAGTGAGCGCACCGCCAGACGCGGGAGCCGGCAGGACACCCGGCAGAAGGTGTTCAGGGCGGCTGTGGAGCTGATCGCCGAGCAGGGGTACACGGCCACCACGGTCGACGCCATCGCCGAGCGGGCCGGGGTGGCCAAGGGCACCGTGTTCTACAACTTCGGCAGCAAGGAGGGGCTTTTCGAGGCGCTGCTGGAGCACTCGATCAGTAAGCTCGCCGTGGCGCTGGCCGCCGCCGACACCGGGGAGAGCGCGCTGGACGCGCTCGACTCGGTGGTGCTCGGCCAGCTCAGGTTCTTCGAGGAGCACGGGGCCTTCGCCCGGGTGCTGCTGGCCGAGATGTGGCGGACGGTGTGGCAGGAGGCGGTGGCGCGGCTGCGCCAGAGCGCGCTCAGCGTTTACGCGAACGTGCTGCGCAGGGCCGCCGCGAACGGCGAGGTCCGGGCCGACCTGGACGTGGAGACGGCGGCGACGGCCGTGTTCGGCATGGTCCTGACGGTCGCCATCGAGCGCCGCGCCCTGTATCCGGACCGGCCGATCGAGCGGACTCACGCGACACTCGTCGAACTCCTGCACGGCCGCATCAAGTAGGCCTACCGCGAAACCATCGCCGCCCTCGAACAGCTCGGCGACGCCGTCACCGAGGCCGCTGGGCTTCGGCGGCGGCCTTCAGGTCGCGCAGCCACGCTTCGAGGCCCGAGCCGAGGGCCGCGGTCGCGGTAGGAACATCCGCTTCGACCTGGGCGCCGGTCCAGGTCTCCTCGGTCTGTACGAGGACGCCACCCTTGACCTTGGTGAAGGTCCACAGGTGGACGCCTTCGTCGATGCGCAACCCTTCACCGATCGCGGGTCCGCTCCACAGAATGCAGGCGTTGCGCTTGAGTTGCTTGACGGTGGAGGTGATCGTCAGCGTGGTGGCGGGGGTCGTGGGGGTGGCGGGCGCCGGGGTTGTCCACCGGAACCGCGAGCCCTTCCGGAGGGTCCCGGGGTCGAGGCGTTTGATGGTGGTGACGGGCGGCTGCCAGGACGGCCAGCCTTCCACGTCCGTCTGCAGTTTCCAGATGGTGCTCAGCGGCGCATCGATCACGACGCTGGTTCGGTAGCGGACAAGGGCGGTCGTGTCGACGCCTTCCCCGCGGCATTCGGATGGACTGTTGTGCTGGGCGGCCGGGGCCTGAGCGGGGGCGGCTTGGGCGGGCGGGGCGGCGATCCCGAGGACGCCGGCTACGGCGAGCGAGATCGTGAGGGCGCCGGCGCGCACGCTGGTCCGGGGTTGGACGGTTCGCGAGGTCGTGGGCCGGGACTGCTGGTTCGGCGACGTTGACGGGTGGATGGTGAACATGGGGTTTCCTCTCATTGCGGGTGATCGATGAACTCGTCTGGCGAGTACTACGGGTTGAGCACGACCTTTCCGGCGACGGTGCCGGATTCGGCCAGCCGCAGAGCGTCGGTGATGCGGGTGAGCGGCAGCTGGGCGGCGATCTGGGCGGTGACGTCCCCGCGCTGGAGGGCGGCGAAGACCTGGGCGAGG
>NZ_JBFAMX010000941.1:0-2863 GCF_040659615.1 Nonomuraea sp. NPDC049784 | reverse complement strand
TCGGGCTGGGGTGGTTGGGGGGGGGGCGGGGGGGGGGCACCGTAGGGGGGCCCGCGCCGGCGGCAGCGGTCATCTCCGTGGTCATCTTCGCCTCTCGGAGAGCCTCGACAGGTTCACCTCGCCGGTCTCGGCGAGCCGGCCGACCAGGTAGCCGACCGCGCCGAGCACCAGCACGATCAGGAAGGCCACCAACCCGCCGAACGCCCCGACGATCCCGAGAACGATGCCGACGGTCATGCCGATCAGCGGCAGCCGCTGGTTGTTCATGGTCCCTCCACGATGTCGTCGATGCGCACGTTCACCCGGCGGCCGCCGGGCCAGGTCCGTCACGGCCCGCCGTACCTCGTCGGCGGTCTCCGGGAGCGGACGGTCCATCGTGGCGACGACGGCGATCTCGACCGCGCGTTCGCTCACGGAGACGCCCGTGAGCCGCCGGCCCGGCAGGTACATGGCCACGCCACGGTCCCGAACGGGCCAATGGACAGCCCGGCCACGCCGTCACACGATCGTGCCCGCTCGGCGATCGCCCACGCCTCGTCCTCGGGGCCGTCCCGGAGCCGTCATTCACCTCGGAGCCCGCGTCCTCGGCCGGGCGTGGACCGGCTTTGAGGCTTGCACCGGACCTTGGGGCCGGGCCCGTGTCCGTCATTGGACCCGCGGCTCCGGCTCGGTGTCCTGCCTGCGGCTCCTGTCGCTCTCCCGGTCACGGTCCTCTTCGGGTAGATGGACGTCGTCGACCCGGATGTTGACCTCGGTCACCTCGAGCCCGCACATCCGCTCGACCGCGTTGATGACGATCTTCCGCACCGCCCCCGCCAGTTCCGGGATGGCCATGCCGTACTCCATCACCAGGTCGAGGTCGACGGCGGCCTGCCGCTCGCCCACCTCCACCGACACACCCTGCGTGACGCTCTCCTCGACGCCAACCATGCCGCGCATGCTCCCGAACGCCCGCGCCGCGCCCCCGCCCATGGCGTGGACGCCGGACACCTCGCGGGCGGCGAGCCCGGCGATCTTGGCGACGACGACGTCTTCGATCCTGGTGGTGCCCCTCTCGGTGACCAGCACGGTCCCCGGGCTGCCCTCGTGAGTCCTGGCCCTCGGCACGGTCGCGGCCTGACCGGTTTCCGTGGCTCGGTTGGACATTGTGTCCGGCACGCCCCGTCACCCCCTGTTTGTCCTCCTAAATAGACACAAATAACCGCACGGACACGACTGATGCCCAACGAACGGATTCTGTGGGCATCTATAGACAACTCCTGACCCATTGGGGTTAAGGTGCAACCCGGGCAGTTAGGGCTTGGCGATCCCCTGGCCGGTCTCCTTGGCCGCCCCGGCCACGCTACTGCCCGTGCCCTTGATGGCACCGACCGCTCCCCGGGTGGTGCCGTTAACCGTGCTGGCGGCCGTCTTGGCCGGTCCCGTCGCTGCCTGGCCAGTTCGCCGAACAGCTTCCACTCGTTCCGCTCTTGCCTCAACCACCTGACTCACATCCTCGGCTGGCCGACCCCGCGCACCGGACGGGATCGACGTTGCGCCTTGTCAGGATCCCCGAACTCACGCCGCCCTCCTCGCTCGGCGTCCTTTTCGTCTTCGTCGTCCTCCTCTTCGCCTTCCCCCTCTTTGTAGCCCTCGTCTTCAGAGTCTTCGTCCGTCTCATCACCGGCCGCCTGCTTCGTGGGCGGGCCGGTGTGCTTGGCCGTCCCCGGCGTCCGCAGAGCCTCGGCGCGTTCGTGCAGCCTGTCGCTCAGGGAGTCGATCTGCCTGCTGGTCGCGGCCACTGCCGCCGCCTTGCCAACCTCCAAGAGATCCCCGCGCAGGCGGTCAGTGATCTGCCCGACCTCTGGAGAGGAGCGGAGGGTCTTGATCCCCTGCGCCAGCACGCCACCCCCGCCTCCGGGCACGCGGCCGGCCAGCCCGGCCGCCGCCAATGCCGCGACCATGCACAACTTGCGGCGCCGTCCGAGGTAGTACCCGGCGAGCACGGCCAAGGCGATCGTCACCTTGTTCGACATGATCAGCCTTCCTTTCTCCTCCAGTCCTTTCGTCTCGGGATGCACCGAATCAGTGCACAGGAGCAGACGCCAATGCCTGTTGTCGCGGCCGGAACACGCACCATGGCCTGCCCACCAATAGGACAAAGAACCCGAATGGGGGAAAAGTTGGACAGACATTGAGTGGCGGAAGGCCGCGATTTACCGCCTCGTCCAGACCTTTGTCGAGGATCGTGTCGATGACGGGGGCCACGCTCCCCGGAAACGGACGCCCGGCCACCTAGCCGGACGTCGCCGGTTACACGCGCGTAAGCCGTCTCTCTCGCCTCCGCGAGCGTGTCCCGAGAAGCCGACAGAGAACTAGATGCGGTGGAAAAGCTCTCAGACTTGACGTCTGCGCCTGATGGCCTCCGCAGCTTGGAGCCTGGACGGTGCTGGGGGTCAGATGCTCGCGCGGGCCGCCGGGAGGTGGGTGGCAGCGGGCACGGGCACGGACTTGGCAGCTTGTCCATGACCAGGCGGGCCGCCTCCCTGCCCACCTCCTTCGCGGGGATCAGCACCGAGGTGAGGCGCGCGGGCCGGCGCACTGGTCATAAGAGATGACAGCCGGCTCGACCTGGCCGGGTGACCTTCATCGACATAGCGGCGCTGTGGGTGCTCACCCGCAGCGCCCACGCCCTGCCAGCCAGCCGCGAGCTCGTCTTGGACCCGCTCCCACCATGCGTACGGCGGCTGCTGCAGGTGACCGCGCGGCAGCAACGCCCCAGGGCTGCGCACGACGGCGAGCCTCAACAGGGCGCGCCGTCCGGCCTTAGCAGGCCTCCAGCGGCCGGCACCGGCATGGCGCTGGCCGAGTTGTGGGGGGCGAG
>NZ_JBFAMX010000940.1:0-2867 GCF_040659615.1 Nonomuraea sp. NPDC049784 | reverse complement strand
CCCTCGTCGCGCTGGCCGCACTCGCGGCCGGCGCGCTGCGCCACCGCTTTCCGCACCATCTCGGGCCTCTGCCCCACCGTGTCCACGCCGCCCGCCGCGTCGCGGTCGGGGACTGATCGTCAACAGGAGAAGCACCATGACCGATACCGAGGCTCAGATCCTTCACACCGTCCTGGACCGGTGGAAGGCCGCGGTCGACGCACACGACCCCAAGCGCGTCGCGTCGTACTTCACCGACGACGCGATCTTCCAGGGCCTGCACCCTTACAGCGTCGGTCCCGGCGGCGTCGCCGAGTACTACGACGCGCAGCCGATCGGCATGACCGCCGCGTACACCATCTTGGAGACCCGGCGGCCGGCCGACGACCTTGTCCTCGGCTACATGAGTGTCGACTTCTCCTTCACCAGTCGGCCGACCTTGACCGTCTATCTCTGCGTGATGGCGCGGCAGATCGGCGACGACTGGCTCATCAGCCACTACCAGGTTTCGCGCCTCCCATGAGGTAGGCGCGGCTCTCAGTAAAGGTTCATCGAAGTGCACCGATTCGTTCACGAACATTCCCCGGCGCTGCTCGCATCCAAAGGGTGCAAGGTCAACAGCGACAAACAGCAAAGGGGTAGTCGTGAAAACGCTCGCAGCAGCAGTGACGATAGCCGCCGTGGTGGCCACGCCGTTCCTCGTCGCATCACCGGCCGGCGCCGCCTCCAACCCCAGGACGCACTACAGCCTGTCCTACGGCACTGGCGAGTACACGCTCAAGGGCAACATCATCTGGTACAACCGCACCGTGCAGATCGGCGCCTCGCTGAAGGCGAACGAGGACAACTGCGCGAAGGCGCGCTACAAGTTCTGGCACGGGCGCCGGCTCGTCGGGCAGGCCGAGCGCGTGGTCTGCTCCGGGACCAAGGGTCACGGCTTCAGGCGCCAGTACGACCAGCGCGGCGGCATCACCGAGGTCACCGTGGACCTCCTGCAGCAGAACGGCCGCCGGGCCTGGACGTACCTCACTGGCACGACCTGCACCCGTAGCGGCTGCCGGTGACCTCCGGGCCCTCCCTCGGAGGACTGTGACACCTGTGCCACGCTCCCCTGCCCAAGTTGACAGTGGTTCGCGCCGCGAACTAGCTTAGTGCGTACAACGAACAGTACGTACTACCAACTATTTTTAAGGGGGGCGTCGGTGAGTGCGATCGTGGGACAGCGGGTCGGGTTCGGGACGACCTACGGCTTCGGGGAGTTCGCCCCCGAACGGCTGGTCGACGACGTCGTGGAGGCCGAGGCGCTGGGCTTCGACATGTTCGGCATCAGCGACCACCTCCACGGCGAGCACGCCACTCTGGAGACGTGGACCGCGCTGACCTGGGCGGCGGCGGCGACCGAGCGCATCGAGGTCATGCCGAACGTGCTCGGGCTGCCGTACCGTGCGCCGGCCGTGACCGCGAAGATGGCCGAGACCCTGGACCGGCTCTCGGGGGGCAGGCTGGTGCTGGGACTGGGCTCCGGCGGGTACGACCGGGAATTCGCCGCGTTCGGGCTGCCCGTGCGCACACCTGGGCAGAAGGTCGGCGCGCTCGCGGAGGCGCTGGAGATCATTCGCCGCCTGTGGGCCGAGCCGGGGGTCTCGTTCGACGGCGAGCACTATCAGGCCCGCGAGGCCCGCATCGAGCCCAGGCCGGCGCATCCGATCCCGATCTGGCTCGGCAGCTACGGCCCGCGGTCACTCCGGCTGACCGGCGCGTTGGCCGACGGCTGGATTCCCTCGCTGCCGCGGCTGGAGCTGAGTCAGGCGGTGGCGATGCGTGACGCCGTACGGGCGGCCGCGGTGGCCGCCGGGCGCGACCCGGACCAGATCACCTGCGCGGCCAACGTCGCCGTCGTCTTCGACGCGAAACGATCGCCGACGCCGCAGGTCGTGGCGGGCGGCGACGAGGCGATCGCCGGACAGCTCGTCGAGATCATCCGCGCGGGTTTCACGTTCCTCAACGTGATGTTCTCCGCGCCGGATCCGCGCCGGCGCTTCGCGCTGGAAGTCATCCCGCTGGTGCGCGACGCGCTGGCACAGAGCTGATCGCGCACCGGCGGCGACACGCCCGCATACCGACAGTGACCGGCCTTATCGTCCGCGTTGAGGTGGGCGATAGAATTTGAGCAGTGGCTTGGGCCGGGCAGGGGGAGGAGGCCCAGGCCGGATACGCGGACCGGGAGCTGGCGTGGGTAGCGGCCTGACCCAGCGCGCGGTGGCCGCGGGGATCGTGCTCGCGCTGGTCGTCGGGGCCACCTTCGTGATGTTGCTGTACTCGATGGCCGGCATGCGCCGCTCGCAGCTCCAGGCGGGACATTCCACCCAGGTCCTGGTGGTGACCAACCGGCTGGAACGCCGGATCATGGACATGGAGACCGGGCTGCGCGGGTTCGCCCTCACTGGTCAGGAGCGGTTCCTTCAACCGTGGCAGGAGGCCCTGGCCGCGTACCCCAGGGAGATCGGCGAGCTGGAGCAGCTGGTCGCCGACAATCCCGCCCAGCGCGCTCGCGTACATCGGATCGGGACCGCGGGCGCCTCCTACATCGACGGCTACGCGAGACCGCTGGTGCAGGCCGCCCGCCGCGATCGCGCCGCGGTCACGGCCACGGCGATCGCCGAGGGGGAGCGGCGCGTGGACGTCATACGCGCAGACTTCAGCGCGCTGGTCACGGCCGAACAGTCGCTGCTCGAGGCTCAGCAGAAGCGCTCCGACGCGGCCGCGCGCCGTGCCGGCGTCGTCGGCGCTGCGGGCCTGATCGCGTCCATCGCGCTCATCGCCGCGTACACGGGCTACCTCACGCGCGCGGTGGTCGCACCGGTACGCCGCGTGGCCGCGACCGCCGG
>NZ_JBFAMX010000939.1:0-2870 GCF_040659615.1 Nonomuraea sp. NPDC049784 | reverse complement strand
TGCTGTCCGCCTCGGCCAGGGAGGCCCTGCGCCGGGCCATGGACGCGGCGGGTGAACGCGGCTCGCCCGACCTGGACGTCCTGGACATTCTCGACGCGCTGATCGACGAAGACTCGATCAAGACGATTTTGAGTACGGCCGGAGTGGACGTGGGCCGGTTGCGTGACCGCATCGACGCGATGGCCGGAGCCGGCGAGGCAGGGGAGCCGCCCACGACGCTCTCGCCGGCCGCCAAGAGGGCCATCCTGGACGCCCAGCGGATCTCCCGCGCCCTGCAGTCGTCCTACATCGGGCCCGAGCACCTGCTGCTCGCCATCGCCGCCAACCCCGACTCCAGCGCCGCCCGCATCCTGCAGGAGCAGGGCGCCTCCGCGAACGAGCTGCAGGACGCCATGATGGCCGGCCCGCAGCGGGCCGAGGGCCGCCGCGCGGCGAGCAACACGCCGACGCTCGACGAGTACGGCAGGGACATCTCCGAAGAGGCCAGGCAGGGCAAGCTCGACCCGGTCGTCGGCCGCGAGGACGAGATCGAGCAGGCCATCGAGGTGCTGTCGCGCCGTACCAAGAACAACCCGTGCCTGATCGGCGAGCCGGGCGTCGGCAAGACCGCGATCGTCGAGGGCATCGCCCAGCGCATCGTGAACGGCAGCGTCCCCGACACGCTGAAGGACCGGCGCGTCGTCGGCCTCGACCTGACCGGGATGGTCGCCGGGACGAAGTACCGGGGCGAGTTCGAGGAGCGCATCAAGAAGGTCATCGACGAGGTGCGCGCGCACTCCGACGAGATCATCGTCTTCATCGACGAGGTGCACAACCTGGTCGGGGCGGGCGCCGCCGAAGGCGCCATGGACGCGGCCAACATTCTCAAGCCCGCCCTGGCCCGCGGCGAGCTGCACGTCATCGCGGCCACAACGATCGACGAATACCGCAAGAACATCGAGAAGGACGCAGCACTCGAGCGCCGCTTCCAGCCCATCCTGGTCGCCGAGCCGACCGTGGAGGAGACGGTCGAGATCCTGGCCGGGCTGCGGGACGCGTACGAGGCGCACCACCAGGTGCGCATCACCGACGAGGCTCTCGACGCTGCCGCGACCCTGTCCGACCGCTACGTTTCGGACCGGTTCCTGCCCGACAAGGCCATCGACCTCATGGACCAGGCCGCTGCCCGGGTGCGCCTGCGCTCGCGCACGCCCGGCGCCGACGTCCGCGAGCTGGAGGAACGGCTCGACTCGCTGCGCCGCGACAAGGACCAGGCCATCTCATCCGACAACTTCGACCGCGCCAAGGACCTCACGACGCAGATCGACAAGATCAGGCCGGAGCTCGAGCGCGCCAGGCAGGGTACGGACTCCGTGCCCCTGGTCACGGTGGAGGACATCGCCGAGATCGTCTCCCGCCGTACCGGCATCCCGGTCACCCAGCTCACCCAGCAGGAGCGCGAGCGCCTGATGCGCCTGGAGCAGCACCTGCACGAGCGCGTGATCGGCCAGGACGAGGCCGTCACCGCCATCGCGGAGGCCGTACGCAGGGCCAGGGCGGGGCTGAAGGACCCGAACCGCCCGATCGGCAGCTTCCTGTTCCTCGGCCCGACCGGTGTCGGCAAGACGGAGCTGGGCAGGGCGCTCGCCGAGGCGCTGTTCGGCGGCGAGGACCACATGGTCCGCATCGACATGAGCGAGTTCCAGGAGCGGCACACAGTCTCCCGCCTCATCGGCGCGCCGCCCGGATATGTCGGGTACGAGGAGGCGGGTCAGCTCACCGAGGCCGTGCGCCGCCGACCGCACGGCGTGATCCTCCTGGACGAGATCGAGAAGGCCCACCCGGACGTCATGAACATCCTGCTGCAGATGCTCGACGACGGCCGCCTCACCGACGGCCAGGGCCGCACGGTCGACTTCACGAACACGATCGTGATCATGACGAGTAACATCGGCGCCCAGCTCATCCTGGAATGGTCCGGCGACGTCAAGCAGCTCGAGGACCAGCTCATGGACGTGCTGCGGCACTCGCTCCGGCCGGAGCTGCTCAACCGCATCGACGAGACGATCATCTTCAAGCGGCTGGAAAAGGATCAGCTGCGCCAGATTGTGGACCTGATGCTGGAGCGCACCCGGCAGCGCCTGCGCGGCCAGGCGGTCGCGCTGGCGGTCACGGACGCGGCCAAGGACTGGCTGGCCGAGCGCGGCTACCAGCCCGAGTTCGGCGCCCGGCCGCTGCGCCGCACCGTACAGCGGGAGGTGGACAACCGGCTGTCCACGATGCTGCTGACCGGTGAGGTCACGGAAGGCGGGAAGGTCACAATCGACGTCGAGGGCGACCATCTCGTGTTCCGCGCCACCGCTCCGGAGCCCGCCGTCTGACATCCCGGCCGCCGAAGGGCGCCGGCAACTCGCAGCAGAGGCAGAAGCGGGTCGAGGTCGTCAGGTCAGAAGGTGTAGGGGCCGAAGCGGCCCCAGGCGACGAACGCGGCCAGGACGAACAGGACCGCGTTGAAGGCGATCGCGGCCGGTTCCTTGCGGCGGGCGTGGGTGAGCGCGGCCAGCACCATCACCACGGCCAGACCGGTCGCGGCCAGCGGGGTCAGGATCGGGGCGATGCCGGTGAGCGCGGGCAGGATCAGCCCGAGCGCACCGGCCAGCTCGGCGATGCCGATGAAGCGGACGGTGCCGGCGGAGAAGTGTGCCAGAAAAGATCATCCGCGGGTAAGGGGTTGGTGCGGTCAGGACAGGGCTGCCATGGCGCGGTCCCGGCACTCCGCCAGGGTGAGCCCCGCCAGCGCCTCCCGTACGGCGGGCACGCACACGGGGGCCATGGACAGGCTCGTCACGCCGAGCCCCACCAGCAGGGGCGCGAGCAGCGGGTCGCCGGCC
>NZ_JBFAMX010000938.1:0-2877 GCF_040659615.1 Nonomuraea sp. NPDC049784 | reverse complement strand
GGTGACGGGCGCCGACGAGGCGGTGACGGGCGCCGACGAGGCGGTGACGGGCGCCGACGAGGCCACGGTGACATATTTGCGCAACTCGTTCAGATGGGCCTGGTGGCGGTCCCGGAACGGGGCCAGCTTCTGCGCCCCGCCCGAGATCAGCGACGAGTAGAGCTCGATCGTCCGCTCCTTCTCCGCGATCAGGCCTTTCAGCAGGGTGGTCTCGGGGGAGTCGGAGGCCTTGACGGACGGCTGCGGCGGGCCGGACGCGCTGCAGGCGGTGAGAGCGGCCGCTCCGCCCGCCAGCAAGACTCGCCGGGAGAGGTGACGCGGGCGCACGGGCTAGGACCTCCAGTGACTGTGGAGCAGACCGACAAGAAAGCCGCTTATGGACTGCCGTCCTACTGCCGCGCCTCATGAATGCCGTGGCGGCCGTCCATTCGGCAGCTTTCTCATCGGTAGCATCGTACGGGCTAGTGCCCGGGATCGCTGTCAGGCGACGCTCCGCCATTCGACCACGACGAGTGGCGCTCTTTCCGTGCCCTCATACAGATAGGGTGTCAACTGTCGTCGCTGGCTGAGCGGCCAGACGGCGGGGAGCCAGAGGCGAGGTCCGCCCGGCTGAGACATGACAATAGGGGAGGTCGATATGGGCAGCGCATCACCCCGCGACCACCTGATGAAGCTCCTTGAGCCCGTGGTCGGCGCGGAGGGCCTCGATCTGGAGGACGTCACGGTCACCCAGGCAGGCAAGAGACGCTTGCTGCGCGTGATCGTCGATCGCGACGGCGGCGTGAGCCTCGACGACGTGGCCGAGGTGAGCCAGGCCGTCTCCACGGCCCTGGACGGCGACGACTCGATGGGCCAGTCGGCTTACACGCTGGAAGTCTCCTCGCCGGGTGTCGACCGCCCGCTGACCGAGCCGCGCCACTGGCGCCGGGCGGCGAAACGGCTGGTGAAGGCAGAGATGAGAGACGGCACCGTGCTGGAGGGCCGCATCCTGGCCGCGGACGAGACCGGTGTCGACATGGATGTCGAAGGCACCGCACGCAGACTTGATTACGAGGACCTGACCCGGGGACGGGTACAGGTGGAGTTCCGCCGGATCGACGACGTCGACGGCGACGAAGGCTAAGGGGGAGCCGTCGTGGACATCGACATGAGCGTCCTGCGCAGCCTGGAGCGGGAAAAGGACATCTCCTTCGACCTGGTCGTCAAGGCGATCGAGGACGCGCTGCTGATCGCCTACTTCCGCACCGAGGGCGCCGCGTCCAAGGCGCGCGCCGAGCTCGACAGGAGCAGCGGTCACGTCACGATCTGGGCGGCCGAGCTCGACGAGGACAGCGAGGTCGTCAGGGAGTTCGACGATACGCCCAGCAACTTCAGCAGGATCGCCGCCACCACCGCCAAGCAGGTCATCCTGCAGCAGCTGCGCGACGCCGAAGACGAGATCAACTTCGGCGAGTTCGCCAGCCGCGAGGGCGAGCTGGTCTCCGGCGTCATCCAGCAGGGCAAGGACCCGCGCGTGGTGCTGGTCGACCTCGGCAAGATCGAGGCGGTGCTGCCGCACGCCGAGCAGGTCCCCGGCGAGGACTACGTGCACGGGGAGCGCATCCGCGCTTACGTCGTGCAGGTGAAGAAGGGTCACAAGGGCCCCTCCGTCACCCTGTCGCGCACGCATCCCGGGCTGGTGAAGAAGCTTTTCGCGCTGGAGGTGCCCGAGATCGCCGACGGCACCGTGGAGATCGCGGCGGTGGCGCGTGAGGCGGGCCACCGCACGAAGATCGCGGTGAGGTCGCGCAAGCCGGGCGTCAACGCCAAGGGCGCCTGCATCGGGCCGATGGGCTCGCGCGTACGCAACGTGATGACCGAGCTACATGGAGAGAAGATCGACATCATCGACTGGTCGGAGGATCCGGGCGAGTTCGTGGGGAATGCCCTGTCGCCGGCCCGTGTTTCTCATGTCGAGGTGCTCGATCTCGAGGGGCGCGTCGCGCGGGTGACCGTGCCCGACTACCAGCTCTCGCTGGCCATCGGGAAAGAGGGCCAGAACGCCCGGCTCGCCGCGAGACTCACAGGGTGGCGGATCGACATCCGGCCCGACACACAGGCCGAAGATGCCGCCGGTTCCGTAGATGCGTCAACACGGTAAGCTGGAATATGGTGGCCAAGCGGTTCCACAGCGCACCTGTGTGGGCTGCAGGGTTCGCACGGCTAAGTCCGAGCTGCTCCGCCTGGTTCGGGTCGAGGATCACCTGGTCCCTGACCTGCGAGGACGGCTTCCTGGCCGCGGTGCATCGCTGCATCCGTCCTTGAGCTGTCTGGAGCTTGCCGAGCGTCGCCGAGCGTTCCCGCGCGCTTTTCGCGTGCCGGGGCCGCTTGACGCCTCGCGTGTGCGAGCGCACCTGGAAGGAGACACCGAAATGTCATGTAGGACGCCGAGTTGATGGGCGGAGTCAGATTGCTATGAGCGCCTGATGAGCACGCGGCGATGAAGACGTCAAGGTAGCGACGGTCCGGACGGCATAGCCAGCCTCCCGGGCCGAGTAAGGGAGTGCAGTGGCGAAGGTCCGGGTATACGAGCTCGCTAAGGAGTTCGGCGTAGAGAGCAAGGTCGTCATGGCCAAGCTCCAGGAGATGGGAGAGTTCGTCCGCTCGGCGTCCTCGACCATCGAGGCGCCGGTGGTCCGCAGGCTCACCGAAGCTCTGGGCGCATCGAAGGGTGGGCCCTCCAGGGGCGGCGGACAGCCGTCCAACAAGCCGCAGCCGCCGAAGGCTGCTCCCCGGCCGGCGGAAGGCCAGGCCGGTAACGGCGTCGCTCAGGCGCCGGTCCCCTCATCAGTCCCGCGTCCGGGTCCCAAGCCCGGTCCGCGGCCCGGCCCCGCGGGC
>NZ_JBFAMX010000937.1:0-2878 GCF_040659615.1 Nonomuraea sp. NPDC049784 | reverse complement strand
GGTGGCCGAGCGCGATGGCGCCGCCGTTCGGGTTGACCTTGGCGGGGTCCGCGCCGGTCTCCTTGATCCAGGCCAGGACCACCGGCGCGAACGCCTCGTTGATCTCGATCGCGTCGAAGTCGTCGATGGCCAGGCCGGTCATCCCGAGCGCGTGGACGGTGGCGGGGATCGGCGCGGAGAGCATCATGATCGGGTCGGCGCCGCGGGCCGAGACGTGGTGCACGCGGGCGCGTGGGGTCAGGCCGTGCTCCCGTACGGCTCTGGGAGATGCGATGAGCAGGGCCGCCGCGGCGTCGGAGATCTGGGACGCCAGGGCCGCGGTGAGCCGGCCGCCCTCGACCAGAGGCTTGAGCCCGGCCATCTTCTCGACGGTGGTGTCCCTGCGTGGGCACTCGTCCGTGGCGACGCCCTCGTAGGAGGTGATCTCGCGGGCGAAATGTCCGGCGTCGATGGCGTGGACGGCCCGGCGGTGCGACTCGTACGCGTACCGCTCCATCTCCTCGCGGGAGACGTCCCAGGCGACGGCCATCTGCTCGGCCCCGGCGAACTGGGAGACCTCCTGCGTGCCGTACCGCTCGACCCAGCCCTTGGAGCCCCCGAAGGGGGTCTCGTGCCCGAACGCGCGGCCCGCGAGCATCGCGGCCGAGATGGGGATCATGCTCATGTTCTGCACGCCGCCCGCCACCACCAGGTCGCTCGTGCCGGACAGCACGGCCTGGGCGGCGAAGTGGAGCGCCTGCTGGGACGAGCCGCACTGGCGGTCCACCGTGACGCCCGGGACCTCCTCGGGGAGCCCGGCAGCGAGCCAGCAGGTGCGGGCGATGTCCCCGGCTTGCGGGCCGATCGTGTCCACGCAGCCGAAGATCACGTCGTCGACGGCCGACGGATCGGCGTCCGCGCGGTACATCAGCTCCTTGAGCACGTGCGCTCCGAGATCGGCGGGATGAGCCGCGGCCAGGCCGCCGTTCCTGCGTCCTACGGGGGTGCGGACCGCGCCGACGATGTACGCCTCATTCACCCTCGAATGGTAGCAAGCGCTTGGTGTGGTGCGGAATGCCGTATGAGCTGGGGCAGTTAGGTGAACAAGCGATTGTCTGAGGGCTCATAATGGTGTCGTGACCACGCGTAAGAACTCCGGCACCACGACAACCCCGGCGAAGCGCCAGCGCGCGACCGCATCGGGACCGGCCTCCGAGCGCCGCGACCACCTCGTCAAGCTCGCCGCGGAGCTCTTCGCGCGCAAGGGCTTCCAGGCCACGACCGTACGTGAGATCGCCGACGAGGCAGGCATCCTCTCCGGAAGTCTCTACCACCACTTCGACTCCAAGGAGACGATCGTCGACGAGGTGCTCTCCACCTTCCTCGACGACCTCATCGCCCGCTACCGCGCGGCGGTCGACTCCAGCGCCGACGCCCGCACCGTGCTGTCGGAGATGGTCCGCATCGGGTTCGGCACGCTCGAGCCCCACCGGGCCGCGATCACGGTCATGCAGAACGACTGGAACTACCTGCGGCAGTTCGAGCGGTTCAACTATCTGGTCAAGGCCGAGGACGAGGTCGAGCAGATCTGGGTCGCGCAGATCAAGAAGGGACAGGCGGCCGGGCTGTTCAGGTCCGACGTCGATCCGAAGCTGACGTACCGCATGATCCGGGACACGATCTGGGTCGCGGTGCGCTGGTTCCGCCCGGGCGGCAGGCTCAACACGACCGCGCTGGCCGAGCACTACATCACCGTGCTCTTCGACGGCCTCGCCACGGGCGAGCGCACCACGCAAAAGGGATGAGCCTCGGCAAGGCGGTGCGGCTGGCACTGCAGGATGCCGCGGAGCCCGGCAAGGCCGAGGCCATGCGCGCCTACATGAAGTCCTCGATGCCGTTCCTGGGCGCCCAGGCCGTTGCCAGGCGGGCGGCGCTCAGGCGGGTCTTCTCCGAGCACCGGCTGGACAGCGCGCCGGAGTGGCGGCGGGCCGTGCTGGGGCTGTGGCGGGAGGCCGAATACCGCGAGGAGCGTTACGCCGCCGTCGAGCTGTCCGGCCACCACCTCTACCGGGACTTCCAGACCCTCTACACGGTGCCGATGTACGAGGAGATGATCGTCACCGGGGCCTGGTGGGACCTGGTGGACGAGCTGGCCACGCACCGGATCGGCGGCCTGCTGGCCGCGTTCCCCGACTCGATGCGGCCGCTCATGCTGGAGTGGGCGCACGACGGCGACCTGTGGAAGCGGCGCACCGCCATCCTGTGCCAGAACCGGTTCAAGCAGCGCACGGACACGGCCCTGCTGTACGCGTGCATCGAGCCCAGCCTGGCCGACAACGACTTCTTCGCGCGCAAGGCGATCGGGTGGGCGTTACGCGAGTACGCCAAGACCAATCCCGCCGACGTGATCCGCTACGTCAACGCCAAGGGCATCTCTGGCCTGAGCCGCCGCGAGGCACTCAAGAACCTCCCCGTCACCTAGTCCACAGGGCATCCTGAACGGCCTGCACAAGTGCGATCAGCTCCGGCGTGACGCGCTCCTTCGACCAGGCCAGCGCGTACGTGATGCGCAGGTCGCCGGCGTCGAGCGGCACGAAGCGCACGTCGTCCCTCCTGATGGATCTGACCAGGAGCTGCGGGATCGGCAGCAGCCCGGCGCCCGCCGCCACCAGGTCGAGCGCGGCGGCGAAGTCGTCGTCGGCCACCATGCGCGAGCGCCCCGGCAGCCCCGCCCAGGGGCGGCTGCCCGGCGTGAGCAGCACCTGGCCACCCAGCTCGTCCGGGGTGACCTTGGGCCTGGCCGCCAGCCGGTGGCCCACGGGGACGGCCAGGTGGTCGACCGTGACGTGGAACCTGGCCGCCGTCACGAACTGCGCGGGCGCCGGAGTGGCCAGGATCG
>NZ_JBFAMX010000936.1:0-2882 GCF_040659615.1 Nonomuraea sp. NPDC049784 | reverse complement strand
TCGGCGCCCAGCGGCTCCAGCAGCGCGTCAGGCACCACCACGGCGACCTTGCCGCCCTCCCCGACCTCGGCCTTGGCCAGCTCCGGCAGCGCCGACAGCGGCGCCGACCACGGCTCCACGCCTGCTTCGCGCACAGAGGTCGGAGCCCGCAACGCGGGGTCGATGGTGGCCAGGACGCGGGCGGCCACCGCCATCAGCTCCACCGGCGTGCGGTAGTTGACGGTGAGCCGCTCCTGCCGCCACCGCCCGGCCACGTACGGGTCGAGGACCTCCTCCCACGACCGCGCCCCGGCGGCCGACCCGGTCTGCGCGATGTCCCCGACGATGGTCATCGACCGCGTCGGGCACCGCCGCATGACCGCCCGCCACGCCATCGGCGACAGCTCCTGCGCCTCGTCCACGATCACGTGTCCGTAGGCCCACGTGCGGTCGGCCGCGGCGCGTTCGGCGGTGGTGAGGTAGGGGCCCTCGCCGCGCTGGCGCTCGGCCAGGCGCTCGGCCTCCATGACGTCGGACAGCCCGGTCAGCTCCAGGACCTCGCGGGCGTAGGCGAGTTCGGCCTCGCGCTCGCGCTCCTCGGCCTGCCTGGCGGCGGCCAGCTCCTCTTCGGCCTGCATCGCGGTGGCGCGCAGCACCTGTTCGTCGATCTCGCCGAGCAGCTCGGCGGCCTCGTCCAGCAGCGGCACGTCCGACTCGGTCCACTCCCCGCCGTCGCGCCGCAGCAGCGCGCGTTCCTCCGGGCTCAGCCCCGAGGCCGCGTACCCGAGGCGCTCCGGGGAGCCGTACAGGCCGAGCAGGAGCCGCTGCGGCGTCAGGTACGGCCACAGCCGGTTGAGCGCGGACTTGACCACCGGCTCAGTGCGCAGCTCCTCGCGCAGATCGGCCAGCTCCTCCTCGTCGATGAGCCCCTTGCCGATCTTGCGGGCCTGCTGCCTGGCCAGGGCGTTGAGCAGCGAGCGCACGAACACGGCGCGGGCCTGGTTGTGCGGGCGGCGGGACCGGGTGGCCTTGTTCCTGGCGGCCTCGAGCATGGACTGGTCGATGGTGAGCGTGATGCGCCCGATGGTGAGGTCGACGGGTTTGCGCGGCACCCGCTGCCGGTCGCGCACGGCCTTGGCGATCACCTCGGCCATGCGCAGGTCGCCCTTGAGCGCGGCCACCTCGGGGCGTTCCCTGGCGGCGGCGGTCACGCCGGGGTACAGCTCCCCGACCGTGGACAGCAGCACGTCGGTCTCGCCCAGCGAGGGCAGGACCTGCTCGATGTAGCGCAGGAAGGTGAGGTTGGGCCCGAGGATGAGCACGCCGCGGCGCTCGAGGCGTTCGCGGTGGGTGTAGAGCAGGTACGCGGCGCGGTGCAGGGCCACGACGGTCTTGCCGGTGCCGGGGCCGCCCTGCACGACCAGCACGCCGTTCAGGTCGCTGCGGATGACGCGGTCCTGCTCGCCCTGGATGGTGGCGACGATGTCGCGCATGCGGCCCGTGCGCCGCTCGTCGAGCGCGGCCAGCAGCGCGGCCTCGCCGTTGAGCGTGGCGCGGTCGTCGTCGGTGAGCGAGTCGAGGTCGAGCAGGTCGTCGTCGACGACGACCACGGTGCGGCCCTTGGTCTGCAGGTGGCGGCGCCTGGTCACGCCCATCGGCGCGGCCGGCGTGGCGCGGTAGAACGGCTGCGCCACCGGCGCCCGCCAGTCGATGAGCAGCCGCATCTGCTCGTCGTCGGTCATGCCGATCTTGCCGATGTACAGCCGGCCCTCGTCGACGTGATCGAGGCGACCGAAAACCAGGCCGCGCTCGACCGCCCAGAGCCGCGCGAGTCTGGTGGCGTACATCTCGGCGAACGTGTCGCGCTCCGACCTGTTCTGCATCGTGCCGACGGCCCCCGCGGCCAGGACCTCCTTGAGCTGTCGCTGGGTACGCTCGCGCAGCTCGTCGAGGCGGTCGTAGAGTCGGGTGACGTACGCCTGCTCCCTGGCGAGCTCTGTTTGACGAGTTGCCGCCTGACCATTATTGTGGTTAATGGGACACTCCGGGCCATTCTGCTTGTTGTTACGACAAACGACGACATTAGCATGCCTGTAGAGGCACTCCCATCTCTTTCCTCCCGATCCCCTCCTGTTACGTCTTGGTCTCACCCCTTGACCGGCACGGGCCAACTCCTTATGTTCCGAGTTAGGAAACTTTCCTAACTCGCTAGCAAGGAGATCCATTCGTGAGCGGTCCGGTCCCGGGGACCCCTAGTCTGCTACGCGCCATCAATGATCGCGCCGCCCTGCAGGCCCTCCTCGAACGCGGCCCGCTGACGCGCCCCGAGATCGGCACGCTGACCGGGCTGTCCAAGCCGACAGCATCTCAACTGCTCTCCCGGTTGCAGGAGGCGGGGCTGGTCGTGCTCGACGGCATCAGGGAGGGCCTGCCCGGGCGTACGGCCGAGGTCTACCGCATCAACCCGGCGGCGGCGTACGTGGCCGCGCTCGACGTCACCCCGGACCGGATCGAGGCCAAGGTGGCCGACATCACCGGCGCGATCGTCGGCGAGCACACGCTGCCGACCCCGCGCCGGCCCCACGGCGAGCTCGTGGACCGCCTCGACGCCGCCCTGCGGGGCGCGAACCCGCCGGACAAGCTGCGCAGGGTCGTGATCGGCGTGCAGGCCGCGATCGACCCGTCCACCGGCAGGCTCGGGTACGCCGCGGCCAAGGACGTGCCCGGCTGGCAGATCCCCGACCTGGTGCCCGCCCTCAGCGCGGGCCTGGGCGTGCCGGTGGACGTGGAGAACAACGTCAACCTCGTCGCGCTGGCCGAGCAGGCGCACGGCGCCGCCCAGGGCCATCAGGACTTCGTGCTGCTCTGGGCCGACGAGGGCATCGGCGCGGCGATCGTGCTGG
>NZ_JBFAMX010000935.1:0-2884 GCF_040659615.1 Nonomuraea sp. NPDC049784 | reverse complement strand
GTGCTATTCCGTTCTGACCGGCCTGTACGACCTGGACGCCGCCCGCGCCTCCGAGGTGGCGAGCCGCCACGGGGTGCCCAGGACGTACGCGTCGCTGGAGGAGCTGCTGGCCGACGAGCGCGCGGCCGTCGTGGACATCGCCGTCGCGCCGCAGGCGCAGCCCGGCATCGCAAGGGCGGCGCTGGCGGCGGGCAAGCACCTGCTGTGCCAGAAGCCGTTCGCGCCGGACGTCGCGACCGGGCGGGGCATCGTCGATCTGGCGGCCGCGAGCGGCCTGAAGGTCGCGGTGAACCAGCAGCTCCGCTTCGACGAGGGCATCGCCGCCGCCCGCGCCATGGTGCGCGCGGGGTGGATCGGTGAGCCGACGGCGATGACGTTCACCGTGAACATCCTGACCGACTGGAGCGCCTGGGACTGGCTGGTCTCCACCGACCGGCTGGAGATCGTCTACCACTCCATCCACTACCTGGACGCGATCCGCTCGATCCTCGGCGACCCTGAGCTCGTCTTCTGCACCGGCAGCCGCACGCCGGGACAGGCGGCCAAGGGTGAGACGCGGACGATGAGCACGCTGGTGTACCCGGGCGACGTGCGGGCGCTCGTCCACGTGACGCACGAGAACCACACGGGCGACCAGGAGGCGTCCTTCCGCATCGACGGCACGCAAGGCGCGATCAAGGGCACGCTCGGCCTGCTGTACGACTATCCGCACGGCCGCCCCGACACCCTGTCCGTGAACAGCCGGGAGCTGCCGACGGACGGCTGGCTGGCGTACCCGGTGACCAGGCGCTGGCTGCCCGACGCGGTCGCCGGGCCGATGGGGTCGCTGCTCAGGGCCATCGCGGAGGGCGGTGAGCCGGCGACGTCCGGCGCGGACAACCTCGGCACGCTGCGCCTGCTCGACGCCCTCTACCGCTCGATGGACACCGGCGAGAGCGTGCGCCTCTGCCTGGCGGACAGCGGCGAGAGAACGGCATGAAGAGCTCACGGGTCACGCTGGCCGACGTCGCCGCCGTCGCGAAGGTCGACCGGGCCGTCGTCTCCCGCGTCATCAACAAGGACCCCACGCTCAGCATCCGGCCGGAGACGCGGGAGCGGGTGCTGGCGGCGATCGAGGAGCTCGGCTACCGGCCCAACGTGGCCGCGCGGAGCCTGCGCACGGCCCGGGCCCACATGTTCGGGCTGTTCATCCCCGACTTCGCCAACCCCGTCTACGCGGAGATCATCAAGGGCGCGGAGGCGGAGGCGGCCGCCGAGGGGTACGTGCTGGTCACCGGCAGCGCGTCGAGCGCCGCGCTGGGCGATTACATGGACCGGATCGGGCAGGGCCGCATCGACGGCCTGCTGCTGGCCGGCACCGGGGACGAGTCGGGGCTCATCAGCCAGCTCGACCGGGCCGCCATCCCGTGGATCATGCTCAACAACCGCAGCAGGAGCGTCAAGCGGTACGTCATCCTCGACGACGCGCGGGCCGCCGCGCTGGCGGTCGAGCACCTCGTACGCCTCGGCCACCGCCGTATCGCCCACCTCGCCGGCCCGTCCCGCGCCGACACGGCAACGCGCAGGTCGGCCGGCTACTCGGCGGCGATGCGCGACGCGGGCCTGCCGGAGGGCCCGATCGTGGCGGCCGACTACACGCCGGCGGGCGGGGCGGCGGCGATGGCCCGGCTGCTGGCCGCTCCCGAGCGGCCGACGGCGGTGTTCGTGGCCAACGTGGCCTCCGCGATCGGGGCGATGGAGGGCGTGCGTACGGCCGGGCTGGAGATCCCCCGGGACGTCTCCATCGTCGCCGTGCACGACCTCGAGCTGGCCAGCTACCTGCACCCTCCGCTCACGACGGTGCGCATGCCGCTGGGCGAGCTGGGCCGCCGCGGCGTGACCCTGCTGGCCAGCCTGAAGCCGGACGACACGGTGGCCGAGGTGCTGGCCGGGCCGATCCAGCTGATCCAGCGTCAGTCCACCGCTCCCCCGCCGTGAATCATCACTGACCCGTTCTCCGCGCTCGAACAGCGACGTCGGGCGCGGCCGGTTCCCTCGGGTTTGGGACGTCCGATTCCACCCCATTGACAGCCCCGCAAAGCGGACCCTAGGTTGTGCGAAACGTTTCGATCCAGAAAACCGGCAGTGGGATGTCTTCGATACGTGACGTGGCCGAGCGGGCGGGGGTCGCGGTCAGCACCGTGTCCGCCGCGCTCAACGGCACCCGTCCGGTGGCGGCGGACACCAGGCGGCGCATCGAGCAGGCCGCGGCCGACCTCGGATACCGCCCGAGCCTGCTGGCCCGCGGCCTGCAGAGCAAGCGCACCCGCATCCTCGCCCTGCTGTACCCCGCCCCGCGCAGCGGTTTCGGGCTGACCGAGATGCAGTTCGCCACCGGCGCCGCCGAGGCGGCCCGCGAGCTGGGCTACCACCTGCTGCTCTCCCCCGAGCACGCCGACCCGGTCGAGGAGCTGCGCCACCTCACCGGCCTGGGGCTGGTGGACGGCGTGCTGCTGATGGAGGTCGGGCTGGACGACGAGCGCACCGACTACCTCATGGAGGTCGGGGTCCCGTTCAGCATGATCGGGCGGACCCGCGACCCGGGCTCGATCGACCACGCCGACATCGACTTCGCGGCCACGGCCAGGCAGGCCGTGGCGCACGTGGCCGGCCTCGGGCATCGCGAGCTGGCCTTTTTCAACGTCTCCGCCGACGCGTACGCGGCGCAGTACGGTCCCGCGATCCGTGCCGGAGCGGAGTTCGCCGAGGCCGCCCGCGCGGCCGGGATCGGGTTCGTGGACGACTTCCGGCCGGGCTCGGCCGAGGAGGGCAGGGATGCGTTCGAACGGCTGGTCGCGGCGCATCCGGACGTGACGGCGCTGGCGGTGATGGACGACCACGCGGC
>NZ_JBFAMX010000934.1:0-2886 GCF_040659615.1 Nonomuraea sp. NPDC049784 | reverse complement strand
CGCCGATGTCCCGCCCCTCCGTGGCCGCCGCACTGGCCGAGGCCATGGAGGCGGGCATCGTCGAGGAGCGGGAGGTGCTGCTCGACGGCCGGCACGTGCCGGGACACGGCTTCCGCCACCCCCTCGTACGGCTGGCCTGCGCCGAACGCCTCACCGGCGCGGTCAGGGCGGGCCTGCACGCCGCCTACGCCGACGCCGTACTGCGCCACCGGTCCGAGGCGGTCGACGCGGCGGCGTACCACCTGACGCGAGCGCGCGACGCGCGGGCGGTGCCCTTCCTGTGGCGGGCGGCGCGGCGGGCGCAGGCGCTGTACGCCAACGAGAGCGCGGCGGGCTACTACGCCGACCTGGTCGCCCTGCTCGGCGGCGGCGAGGAGGCCGCCCGCGCCAGGCTGGCGTGGGGCGACGCGCTGCGCAGCATCGGCAAGTACGGCGAGGCGGAGCGGGCGTTGACGGAAGCGCTAGCAGCGTTCCGCACCCTGGAGGACCGGTCGGCCTTACGCCTGACGGCCGGCGGCCGAGCGGCCGATCGTGTGACGGCCACGGTCGCGCACCTGGCCGAGGTGCTGGTCGGCGCGGGCAGGCCCGCCGAGGCCCGAGAGCTGCTCGCCGCCCAGCCCGCCGACGGCGCCGGAGTCGGCGCCGCCACCACCGCCGCTCATCATCTGGCGGAGGCGCTGGCCTGCTTCGCGACGGGCAGGTACGAACAGGCCCTCGCCGCGGCCACCGCCGGCATGCGCCGGGCGCGCGAGGCGGAGCCGGGCGAGGGGCGGCGGCTGCTGGTACGCGCGCTGGCCAGCCGCTCGGTCTCGCTGGCCATGCTGGGCAGGATTCCCGAGGCGGAGGAGGCGGCCACGAGCGCGCTCGCGCCAGCGGAGGAGATCGGGGACGCGGTACTGGAGGGCACCGTGGTGGCCCAGCTCGGCGAGCTGGCGAACCTCGACGGGCGGCCGGCCGAGGCGAGACGCCACGCGCGCAGGGCGCTGGAGCTGGCCAAGCGCGTGGGCGACCCCGCCGTCGTGGCGTTCCGCACCGGCAACCTGGGCAGGTTGCACCTGGTCGTCGGCGACTGGGCCGCGGGACTGCGCCTGGTGCGGTCGGCGGTGTCGCTGGCCAGGCCGCTGGGCACCGCATGGTGCCTGCCGTACGCGTTGGTGAACCTGGGCGCGGCTCGGCTGTGGACGGGCGACGCCGAGGGGGCGGCGGTCTGCCTGGCCGAGAGCGTGGAGCTGGCCGAGTCCACCGGCGATCGGCAGGTGCTCGCCGACGCGCGTACGCTGCTGGCCGAGCTGGCCGTCACTGCCGGCGGGCTCGCCGCGGAGGTGGAGCCGGGGGTGCGGGCACGGGCGCTGCTGGCCGCGGGCGATGCCGAGGGCGCGGCCACGGCCGCCGAGCAGGCGGTGCGGCAGGCGGGCCAGCGCGGACCCGCCGCCGTGGAGGCCGCCTTGGTGCACGGCATGGCGCTGGCGGCCGCGGGTCTGAAGGGGCGGGCGGTGGAGGTGCTGAGCGAGGGGGTCGAGTGCGCCGAGGCCATGCCGTACCCGTACGGCCTGGTCAGGCTGCTGGAGGCCCGGGCAGGGGCGGGAGCCGAGTCGGCGCGCAGAGACCTGGCCCGGGCAGCCCGCCTCCGCGCCGAGCTGGCCGCAGCGGCCCGCGAGGCCGGCTACAGCCCGGTACCGGCGGCCGTCCGAGACCGGTAATGGCTCGGTAATGGCGGCTCTCTAGTGTCACGGCGTCCCGATCACCAGACCCCCAGGGAACCCCGATGCCCGCTGACGTACCGCCCGCCACCGTCGTCATCGA
The DNA here is from genome assembly GCF_040659615.1 of Nonomuraea sp. NPDC049784. Classification (NCBI taxonomy): domain Bacteria; kingdom Bacillati; phylum Actinomycetota; class Actinomycetes; order Streptosporangiales; family Streptosporangiaceae; genus Nonomuraea; species Nonomuraea sp. NPDC049784. The sequence continues at coordinate 1,083 of NZ_JBFAMX010000934.1, read as the reverse complement.
CGCCGGCGGCGAGCCGTGGTCACGGGTGGCCCCCGTGCTGTCCGACCGCGCGGCCGACCTGCCGCGCGGCGGGCTGATCGACCTGGTCACCGACGACGCCGAGGTACGCGCCGCCGCCCACGCCTGGTGCGAGCGGCACGGCTACCGCGTCGAGGAGACCGGTGCGCGGGGCCTGCGCATCCGTACCGGAAGTCCCCGGCCACTGCCAGAAGAGCTCTGAACCCCTTGGAGACCCCCTTGCCTCACCTCCGACGCGCGTCGGCGTCGGCCGTCGCGGCGGCGCTCGCCCTCGCGCTGGCCGCCACGTCCGGCACGGCGGCGGCCGCCCCCCTCGGCCCCAAGGGCGCGCCACCCGGCCCGGCCACCGCCCTTACCGCCCAGACGCCCGCCACCGGCGAGCACACGTTCACACTGATCACCGGCGACACCGTCACCGTGTCGGCGGGGCCGTCCGGAATCATCTCCTTCCAGGCGCGTCCCGGCGCCGGGCGCGAGGACGTCACGTTCGTCACCCGCTCCGACGGGCCGCGCGAGCTTTCCGTGATCCCCTCCGACGCGCTCCCGCTGCTGGCCTCGAGCCTGCTCGACCCGCGCCTGTTCGAGATCGGCAGGCTCGTGGAGTACGGCTACGACGACGCCTCCAGGAAGGACCTGCCGCTCATCGTCCAGGCTCAGGGCGGCGTGGCCAGGGCCAGGAGCGTGCTCGGCGCCGCCACCGTCAAAACCGACATCCCGCGCCTGGGCGTGACGACGCTGTCGGCCGGCAAGGCCGGCGCCGCCACGCTCTGGCAGCAGATCACGGCCGGCGCGCAGGCGCGCTCGGGCGTCACCAAGATCTGGCTGGACGGCCAGACCAGGCTGACCCTCGACAAGAGCGTGCCGCAGATCGGCGCTCCGGCTGCGTGGGAGGCGGGCTACACCGGCAAGGGCGTCACCGTGGCCATGCTGGACTCCGGCTACGACTCCGACCACCCGATGCTGGCGGGCCGCGTGACGATGGCCCAGGACTTCACCGGCGCCGGCAGCCCCGAGGACGACCACGGGCACGGCACGCACGTGCTGTCGACGATCGCCGGCACCGCC
>NZ_JBFAMX010000933.1:0-2893 GCF_040659615.1 Nonomuraea sp. NPDC049784 | reverse complement strand
GATCGTGAGGTCGCGCGACGGCCGCGCCGGGGGAGGTGGATTCCGCCCGGAAGCGGTCAGGCCGACGGGCTCCAGGCAGCTGCTTCGGCGGCCAGGTCCCGTTAGAAGGGCAACTCGTCCGCGAACGTTGGCGCGTAACGGTGAAGCCGCTCGTTGGCGACCTCGACCACGTTGCGCCCGATGTGGAGGGCGGCCTGCACTTCCTGGTCAGTGAGGCCGGCCTCCCGAGCCAGGGCGTAGTCGCCCACGTCGATCCCTGCCCGATGGGCGGCACGCACCTGGCGGTCCTTCGCGCCGGCTCGCAAAGCGCGCGCATAATCAGGGAGGTAGAACTCCAGCCGGCGGGCGCGACGCACCCGACGATCGCTGGCACCTGCCTTGCGAGCGTCGTCGTAGTCGTACCAGTCGACTCCAGCCTTCCGGGCGGCGCGGTAACGTGAGTCGCTCACTCCGCTGATGCGCGCGAAGATGTACTCGTAGATGTCGTCAAGGTCATCGCTGATGGCGAGCATCTCGCGGTGGCTGGCACCGGCTTCGCGCGCGTCATGGTAAGCGCCGAGAGGGATGCCCGCGCTGGCGGCCGCGAGAATCTCATCGTGGCTGCCTCCTGCCTCCAGGCAGCGAGCGTAGTCATGCTGCCAGACCTGCTGGAGCTGACGGAACTGCCGCAACGCGTCGCGGACCTGCTCGTCGCTCGCTCCCGCCTGGCGTACTCGGGCGTACCACCGCAGATCGATACGGTCAGCAACGACGGCCTGGACTTCGGCCCAGGTCGCCCCCGCCATGAGCACCGGTGCGGCATTGGTGATCTGTGCGTCTGACACCTCCACGCCGGTGAGGTACGCGCCGGCACCATGTTGGATGATCAGGGAGACGCCGTCGATATCCGCCACGACGAACATGCGCCGGACCCTCATCGTGCCGTTCCAGGGGTCGATTCCCAGCACGTCATCGTCGTGGTAGGCGACCAGCAGCAAGTCATCGGCGGGGATTTTGCTGTTGGCCATGCCGTGCCACAGCGGCGCTTCAGGATCGAGCTCCGTGGTCGACAGGCACAGGCCGTCGCCGACGCGGCGCGGAAAGCCTTCGTGGTTGCTCTCGACGATCGGGCCTGGAGCCTCAGCCCAGCCCCCCGGCGCAGGATAGACGAATCCGTACTTGGAGTAGCGCTCGCCTGAGTCGGGGTCGCGGTGGACGGCGCGAAGCCCCCAGCGGGTGGTTCCGGCAGGCAGTGTGTGGTCGCCGTCACGGACCAGCAGTTCCAACAGATTGATGTAGGTCTTGTCGAGCAGGTGGACGGTCGGAATCAGCATGCGGCATCTCCTCGGCGTGTCCGATGCGCGCGAGGCGAGCTGCCTCGGCGCCTGGATTGCCGGCACTGCGGGGGGCGTGGAGCGGGGCAAGGCTCGCCCGTAGGGCGACCGTGCGAAGCACGGCTTGGCCTTGCCCCGCGGAGGGTTCCCCCCAGTACAACCAGGTGGGCGCCGAGACAGCCCGCCTCACGGTCTGGGTGGGCCCGCCGAACACATGAGCGGAGCTGTCACAGCGACGGGATCAGGACTGCGGCTGCTGGATGACCGTGCCCCGGCGCTCATCCCACGGCGTCATGTGGGTACGGCTGATCGGCGACCCCGTCGTGGCCTTGCAGGAACGCCTCCAAAGCCAAGGGCTCGCCAGGAAGATCGGGCTGCGGCCAGGTGAGAAAGTCGCGGATGCTGCGCCGCCCTTCCCAGGCCAGGTACCAGCGGGCAGCCACCGCGGTGAGCGGCCCGTCTTCGGGGTCGGTGAAGACGGTGTGGCCGTTCTCGCCGCGCACGGCGAACTGCACGGGCCCGGCACCGGCGAGCCGTACTTCGCCGTAGTGGTCGCCCCGCGCGTGCAGGGTGGCCTGCAGGTGCCAGGCCCGAGCAGGTCTCCAGCAGCCGCCCATGGACCACACGGTCAGCTCGACGGCACTCCCGATGTCGACGACGTGAGCGCGCACGTTCCCGTCACGGCGGGCGAGCAGCGACTGCACGCCTGCGCGCAGCCGGAGCGCGACGCCGCCTCCCTCCTCGGCGAGGTGCTCCACGAGCGCCAGCCCATGCAGGTCACGATCGGCCTCCCGGATACGGGCCCACAGCGGCGCCAGATCGAGGGCCTCGATGTCGCCGTGCAGTATCGGCCACGCGGCGAGGCGGGCCGCCTGCTGCTCGCGTTCCTGCCGCGCCCAGTCGGCGGGCTCGTCGAACAGGTGGCTGTCCTCGGCGGGCACGCCTTCGGGGGTGATGTCGTCCATGCTTTCCTCCACGGTGGGGATTGGGGGCTGCCTTTCGTTAACTACAGATGGACAAACCCACCTCCAACCTGGTTGACCTGTGCAAACGTAGAAGCGACCTCGCCCGTCGAAGGCCTCGGCCACCGCTCCCTTGTGTACGTGCATGACGCGCACAAGGGCTGCGATCAAGCGGCTACGGAGGTTGCTGCAGAGCCCCGCGCAACTTTTGGGGCAGTGCGGCGCTGTGAAGGGACGGCATGGTGCCCGCGACGCGCGGTGGAGACCACCGCATCGTGGGGGCCGCGGCTAGTGCAGGACCTTAGCCAGTTCACGCGCGAGCGGGGTGGCAGCCACCCAGGTTTGAGCGTGAGCGTCGCGCACCCGGAAGGGAGACGGGCTGGAGAGGGTCGGCTGTGCTGGTGCGGCGTACCGCGGGAGCACGTTCTTGACCATGTCGCCCATGACGCGGTCGGCGATGGCACCGGCGTGGACCTTCAACCACGCCAACGCCATCGCCGCCTCGAAGAAGCTCAGCGCGCTGAGGTACCGCACACGACCTCGATGATCGATGCAGACATCGCTCTGGGCGAGGTAGCCGTACCAATCCGCCGGCGTGAGCGCCTCGGGGCGGGTGGC
>NZ_JBFAMX010000932.1:0-2897 GCF_040659615.1 Nonomuraea sp. NPDC049784 | reverse complement strand
CTTCGAAGGCGCGTACCGCCAGATCAAGATCGACGAGGCCGCGAGCCTGCGCCTCACCGCGGTCGACGGCGACGTCGAGGTCGGCCGGCTGGGCGGCCCCGCGGAGATCGGCACCGCACGGGGCGGCATCCGGATCGCCGAGGCCGCGGGCGGCACGGTCGTGCTCCGCACCCAGTCCGGCGACATCTCGATCGCCGCTGCCAGTGGAGTCTCGGCCGCCCTGGACGCCGGCACCAGCCACGGCCGCATCACCAACGCCCTCAAGAACGACGGCACCGCCGAACTCGACATCCACGCCACCACCTCCAACGGCGACATCACCGCCCGCAGCCGGTGACCCGCAGCCTCCAAAGGAGAGGTAGACCAAGCCCGGTGACGACGAACGGCCCCGGTCCCTCCATGTGGACTGGGGCCGTTCTAGGCCCTCCGTTCGGGTTCGTGGTCCGGAGAACACCAGGAAACCGAACGGTCACCACGCCGGTAGAGAGCCGTCCTTATAAAGATCACTACATTAAGTAGTTGATTATTCGCTCTTTGTAGTTATCTGTGAGAGGGCCGGCATGCCCCATCCCCCACGGCGCCACTTCCTGACCTGCATCACCCTCACCGGCGCGACCCTCCTGGCCAGCATGACCTTGATGGCCGCCACCCCCGATCCCGCGGCCGCGGTCACGCGCCCTGCCCAGCACACGCCCCAGACGGCGGCACAGCGCGCGGAGGGGCCGCTGCTGGCCGACGCGGTCGCCATGCTGCCGGTGGCCACCGAGCGGCGCGAAGGCTACCAGCGCACCTCGTTCAGGCACTGGACCGATCAAGATCGTGACGGCTGCAACACCCGCGCCGAGGTCCTCCTCGACGAAGCCGTCACCCCGCCCCAGGTCGGGGCCGGCTGCCGGCTGTCGGGCGGGTCCTGGTACTCCTACTACGACGACCAGACCGTCGACGACCCCGCCCGGCTCGACGTCGACCACCTGGTCCCGCCTGCCGAAGCCTGGGATCGTCACGGTGTCGGGGTTCCCAGCGCGCAGAACTTCCCGATGACCAGCTTCTCCGGCCCGTAGTGGTACAGCACATTACGGGTTTCGAAGGCGGTCGGATCGTCCGGATCGTCGTAGTAGGAGAACTCCCCGATCTCGATCAGCGGCGAGGAGACCAGCGGCTTGAGCAGCACTACCCGCGGCTGGTCGGGCATCGGATGCACCAGGGTCGGGTCGGCGGGAACGGACATCACACATCATCCTTCTTCGGAAAAGCGGGCGGGAGAACGTCAGATCTCGTTGCCTCGATACTGGGGTCCCGGGCCGCGTCAGTGACTCGTGGTGTTCTCATGAACGCGCGGAGCCGGGCTCGCCGGCCGTGACGACTCGGTGCTCCTGATCAGCCACAGGCCGGTGAACACGGCTGTGGCCAAGGTGACGACGCCGGCCACGACGAAGGCGCTGTTGAGCCCCTCCTCGAAGGAGGCGCCACCGGACTCCCGGGTGCGGACGACAGCTCCGAGCACCGCCACGCCGAGGACCGCGCCGATCTGCCGGGTGGTGCTGCTGACGCCCGACGCCAGGCCGCCCTCCTGCGGGCTGACCGCCTGGATGGCGGCGCCGGTCAGCGGTGACATGGTCAGGGCGAAACCGATACCGACGACGGCCAGCCGCCACCACACGTTCGTGTAGCCGGTGTCGGCGTGCACGAAGCCCAGGGCCAGCAGTCCCAGCCCAGCCAGCGTCAGGCCGATGGTGACCATGATCCGGAAGCCGTACCGGGCGGCGAACCGGCCCGCGAACGGGCTGATGATGACCATCGCGAGCGTGGCGGGCAGGGTCTGCACCCCGGCTCGCAGGATCGAGCTGCCCTGGACGTAGACGAAGAACTGGGAGAAGAAGAACGACGAGCCCATGAGCGCGAAACCGACCACGATCATCGCCGTGTTGGAGACCGTGAACAGCCGTTGCCGGAAGAGTCGCAATGGCAGCATCGGTGCCGGCACCCGCCCTTCGACGACCACGAAGGCGGCGAGGATCACGGCCGCGGCGGCGAAGCTGCTCAGGATCACAGGCGAGGTCCAGCCACGGGAGCCGCCCTCGATCAGCCCGTAGGTGAGCGTCCCCACGCCCAGGACGGACAGGACCGTTCCCGGGACGTCGATCGCCGGCGCGCTCGGGTTGCGGGACTCGCCCAGCGCGCGCAGGCCGGCGACCAGCAGGACCGCGCCGACGGGCACGTTGACGAGGAAGATGGCGGGCCAGCCGAAGGCCTCCACCAGAACGCCACCGGCCAATGGTCCGGCGGCCAGACCGATTCCGCTGAATCCGGCCCACAGCCCGATCGCCCTGACCCGCTCCTGCGGAACCGGATACGCGGCGGCGAGCAGGGTCAGCGAGGCGGGGCTCAGCGCCGCGGCCCCGATGCCCTGCAGCACCCGCCCGACGATCAGCCAGCCGATCGAGGGCGCGGCGGAGCACAGGACGGACGCGGCGGTGAACACCACGACGCCGGCCAGGAACATCCTCTTGCGGCCGAAGCGGTCGGCGAAGACGCCGCCGGACAGCAACAGCATGGCGACCAGCAGCACATAGGCGTCGACGATCCATTGCAGCCCGGTCAACTGGGTGTGCAGCCGCTCCTGCATGTCGGGCAGCGCCGCACCGACGATCGTGTTGTCGAGCAGCACCATGAACTGCCCCAGGCAGGTCACCGTGAGCAACGCCGCCCGGTTCGGCACGGCCACCGGCGGTGCAGACTTCATCGTTCCTCCTAAAGCAGTTTGTTACTGCTTTAGGAAGCCTAGACGGTAGGCCCTATAAACGCAACCGCGAGCTGCGCTAAGGTGGGGGGCATGGAGGAGCGAGGGCCGGTCCGGCGGCCCGGCGGGCGCAGCGCCCGTGTCCGGGCGGCGGTGC
>NZ_JBFAMX010000931.1:0-2898 GCF_040659615.1 Nonomuraea sp. NPDC049784 | reverse complement strand
CCCCCGGTCAGGGGATGGACGCCAATTGGTTTGCACGGACATAAAAAATGGTATATACCAATTAGGTGCAGTCAATGGATGGAGATGGTTCCGCCGCCGTCCTGCTTGACGTGCCGGTACAGCAGCCCGGACACCCCGCGCACCACCGTCTCCCGATGGGCCACCTGCGGGCGGCCCATGGCGACGGTCAGCCCGTGGTCGCGCCGGAGCTTCTCCACCGCGACCTCCAGGTGCAGCTCGCCCATCCCGGACAGCAGCGTCTGCCCGGTCTCGGCGTCCGTACGGACTGTCAGCGACGGATCCTCCTCGGCCAACCGCGCCAGCGCCGACGCCAGCCGATCGGCGTCGGTGCTCGTGCGAGCGTCCACCGCCACGGACACCACCGGGTCCGCGGCGCCCGGCGGTTCGAGCACCAGCGGCGCCTCGGGCGCGCACAGAGTGGTCCCAGGCCGGGCCGACTTCAGCCCGGCCACCGCGACGATGTCACCGGCCACCGCCTGGTCCACCTCCGTGTGCCGGTCGGCCTGCACGCGCAGGATGCGGCTGACGCGCTCGGTACGGCCCGCGCCGGTGTCCAGCACCGTGTCCCCCTTCCGCATCGTTCCCGAGTACACCCGCAGGTACGTCAGCCGCCCGGTGGCGGTCGAGCTCACCTTGAACGCCAGCGCGGCCAGCGGCGCCTCCGGATCCGCGGCCCGTTCGGCGCCGTCCTCGCCGCGTACCGAGGGCACGTCCAGTGGCGACGGCAGGTACGCCACCACGGCGTCGAGCAGCGGCTCGATCCCGCGGTTGCGGTAGGCGGACCCGCACAGCACCACCAGGCCCGCACCGCTCCGCGTCAGGTCCCGCAGCGCGGCGGCCAGCGTACGGTCGGAGATCGACGGCTGCGAGCAGAACTCCTCCAGCGCCTCCGCGTGCAGCTCGGACACCGCCTCCTCGAGCAGCGTGCGCCGCCGCCGCGCCTCGTCCAGCAGGTCCTCAGGCACCGGGCCCTCCTGGCAGACGTCGCCCGCCCAGACCAGCGCGCGCATCCGGACCAGATCGACGACTCCGGCGAACCGGTCCTCCTGCCCGATCGGCAGCTGGACCACCAGCGGGGCCTTGTGCAGCCGCCGGCGGATCGACTCGACCGCCGCGTCCAGGTCGGCGCCGGCCCGGTCCAGCTTGTTGACGAACGCGATGCGCGGCACGCCGTACCGGTCGGCCCGCCGCCACACGGACTCGCTCTGCGGTTCGACGCCCGCGACGGCGTCGAACACCGCGATCGCGCCGTCGAGCACCCGCAGCGAGCGCTCCACCTCGTCGGAGAAGTCGACGTGGCCGGGGGTGTCGATCAGGTTGACGCGGTGCCCGTCCCAGGCGCAGCTCACCGCGGCGGCGAAGATCGTGATGCCGCGGTCGCGCTCCTGGGAGTCGAAGTCGGTGACGGTCGTGCCGTCGTGTACCTCGCCGCGCTTGTACGTGGCGCCGGCGAGGTACAGCATCCGCTCGGTGACGGTGGTCTTGCCGGCGTCGATGTGGGCGAGGATGCCGAGGTTGCGTACGACGGCCAGCGGGTTGGATTGTTTCGAGAGGTGAGCACGCACAGCCCATGACCCTTTCGGGACGTTCCGGAAGAGGGGACAGCGCGATTTCCCAGACGAGACAGCCCGGGACGGCGGGTCAGATGTTCGTCAGGGCATCGTCCAGTGGCGGCCGCGCAGCCGGCACCGGGGCGACGGAGACACCAGGATCACCTCGTGGCGCGACGGGGGGACGACGGCAGCGGTGCTGTTGCGCACGGCCGTTCTCCTCTCCCTCGTCGATGATCAGTGGCGAGTGTAGTGAAGGGGACGCGGGCGAAGAAAGCGATTTATTTCGGCTGTATGCGAGGTTCACCACGAGGTCGCCTGGCTGCCCCCGATGAGAGACTCAGCCGTCATTTCGGCATGTCGACATAGGCGCGAGAGCCTTTCAGGGAAGGACGCGCGCCCATGACGATCACTCTGGACACCGGGCGGTACTCGGTCGGCATGGCCACCAGCGCCGCCGACGTGCAAGCCGCGCAGCGACTCCGGCACGAGGTCTTCGCCGAGGAGATGGGGGCGCGGCTCGACAGCCCGGTCTCCGGCCTCGACGTGGACCGGTTCGACGCCTACTGCGACCACCTCCTCGTACGCGACGGCCGCGAAGTCGTCGGCACCTACCGGCTGCTACCCCCGGGTCGTGCCGACCGGCTCTACTCCGACGCCGAGTTCGACCTGGCCAACCTCGCCCCGCTCAGGAAGGGCCTGGTCGAGGCGGGCCGCACCTGCGTGCACCCCGATCACCGGGGCGGCGCGGTGGTCGCGCTGATGTGGGCGGGCATCGCCCGGTACATGGTCTCCGGCGGTCACCAGTGGCTGGCGGGCTGCTGCTCGGTGCCGCTCGACGACGGGGGCGCGATGGCCGCCGCCGTGATGGAGCGGGTGCCGCTGGGGCCGGAGGAGTACCGGGTCGCCCCCAGCACGCCGTGGCGTCCCCGGAACGAGGCCCATTCCGACCGGTTCGTGCCGCCTGCCCTTCTGCGCGGTTACCTGCGGCTGGGGGCATGGGTGTGCGGGACCCCCGCGCACGACCAGGACTTCGGGACCGCGGACTTCTTCGTCCTGCTGTCGATGGCCAACGTGAACACCCGCTACCTGAGGTACTTCCTCGGAGAGTCGCTGTGAGCGCTGTCGCGCCCGAGGCGCCGATCTCACCCGACGCGCCGACCTCATCCAAGGCGCCGATCTCGCCTCAGGCGCCCGCCCCGCCCGAGGCGCCGGATCCGTGGCGCCCGTCCGGCCCTTGCACCACAGCCGCGTGCGTGGAGGCAGCGGCCGCCGTCGCCGGGCCCGTCCAGCTCGCGGCCCGGCTGGTCGCGGCGTTCCTGGTGCT
>NZ_JBFAMX010000930.1:0-2902 GCF_040659615.1 Nonomuraea sp. NPDC049784 | reverse complement strand
ACCGGGTGTGGCACGCGCTGGACTTCGGCGGGCGCCGGGTGATCGCCCCCGACCTGCGCGGCCACGGCAGGTCCCCGGCTCCGGCAACCGGATATCGGCCCGCCGACCTGGCCCGTGACCTGCTGCCGCTGCTGGACGAACCGGTGGTGGCCATCGGGCACTCCATGGGTGCCCAGGTGGTCACCGCGCTGGCGGTCGAGCATCCGGAACTGGTCAGCGCGCTGGTGGTCATCGCCCCCGCCTACGGCGCGGACGAGGCGGAGGAGCGGCTCATTCCCGGGCGGCTGGCGGCGTTGCGTGCCGACGGTGCGGCTGCGGCTTTGCGGCAACGCGGGCCGCTCCCCGCGCCGATCACCGGGCAACTGCTGGCCACGCCCGGTCACGTGCTGGCCGAGTGCTACGCCGGGATGTACACCGTGCCGGGCGCGTTCGGGGTGCGCCGGGAGTCCGAGCGTTACCTGGCCAGACGGACCTGCCCGGTGCTCGCCGTCCACAATGTCCCGGAAGCCGCGCAGTGGGAGGCGGGACTGCCCGGCCACCGGCGATCGACGACCGTGGTGTGGCCGGAAGCCGGGCACTTCCTGCACCTGGACCATCCCGCGAGGTTCGTGGACCTGGTGTTGTCCGAGTGGGGCGCCCTCGCGTTCTAGCGCGCCGCCGGTTCATAGTTGCCGGAGATGGGTGCGCTGTCCTTCGTGGTCGAGGATGCACAGGATCTCCGCAGGACCATCGCCGGCCCCGAAGGCATGCGGGATCATGGTGGAGAACTCGGCCGCCTGGCCGGCCTCCACCCTGATGGTCCGCTCTCCCAGCAGCAGCACAACGGTCCCCGACAGGACGGTGAACCAGTCCCTGCCGGGATGGACTTTCAACTCGTGGGTGCCGCGCCGGGCGGGCTTGGTGATGCGCATCTTGGCCACGGTCACGCCGTGCGGCCCGGAATGCCGGCTCAGCAACCAGGTGGTCGTCCCCCGCGACTCGTCGTGCCGCGGCCTGATCACCACGTCCTCGTCGTCGACGGCTTCCACCAGCTGATCGAGCGTGGTGCCCAGGGCTCGAGCGATCGAGGTGAGCTGGTCGAGGCTGATCCGCCGGTGGCCCGTCTCGATACGGCTCAACGTGGAAGGGCTCAGGTAGCAGCGGGCGGCCAGGTCGTCGAGCGACCAGCCCAAGGCCACGCGTAGTCCCCTGATCCGCTTGCGCACCAGACCGTCGAGATCCTCGTCTTGCTTCATACGCAAGATGTTATGTCACTGGCGCAAGGAGCCCATATGGTCGAAGCATGGGAAGTCATCACCATCACCATCACGCGGCCGAGGGCGGCGAGTCGGCCATGGCCGAGCTCTTGGACCTGGACGCGGAGGTCCTGCACTCGTACCTGTCCGAAGTGACGGCCTGGATCCACGAACTGGCCGCCGACCCGCCTCCCCGCCGGATCCTCGACCTGGGCGCCGGAACCGGAGTCGGCACCCTGGCCCTGCTTCAGCGCTTCGAGGGGGCCGACGCGATCGCCCTGGACGTGGACCCAGACATGCTGCGACGCCTCAGGGACAAAGCCGGCGATCTCGGCCTGGCCGACCGGGTCCACACGGTCCAGGCGGATCTGGACGCGGAGTGGCCGGCCATCGACACCGTCGACCTGGTCTGGGCGTCCTCCTCCCTCCACCACATGGCGGATCCCGATCGCGTCCTCGCCGAGCTCCTCGCGGTGCTCCGCCCCGGCGGGCTCCTGGCCGTGCTCGAATTGGACTCCTTCCCGCGCTTCCTGCCCGACGACCTCGGCTTCGGCCGCCCCGGACTCGAAGCACGCTGCCACGCCGTCCGGGCCGAGACGATGGCCGACCGGCTCCCGCATCTCGGCGCCGACTGGGGTTCACGCCTTTCCCAGGCCGGCTTCACCGTCGAGGCCGAGCGGACCTTCGCCATCGACCTGACGCCTCCGCTCCCCGCCGCCACCGGTCGTTACGCCCAGGCATCTCTGCGGCGCCTCCGCTCCGCTCTCGACAGCCGGATGAGCGCCGACGATCTGGCCACGCTCGACACCCTCATCGACGGCGATGGCCCCGGGAGCGTGCTGCGCCGCGACGATCTCGCCGTTCGCGCGAAGAGGACCGTGTGGGTGGCCAGACGGCCGTGAGCGGCAGGCGGGGCTGAGCTCGAGGCTCATGGCTCGGCGCGTCCGGTGGCCCAGGCTCGGTGAGGACGACGGCCGGTCGCTCGCGCGGCAGGCCACGTTCGCGCAGCAGCCGGACGGTGAGCTGGGGGCTGATGAGCACGTCGCCGTTCATCGCTGCCCGGATGGCCTCGACGAGCAGAGCCGGTCCTGAGCGCTTGATCCTCAGGGTCAGGAGGTCTGCGTGGGAGAAGAGGTCGAGGTGGGCGAGGAGGCCGGCGGCTGGCTGGGCTGGTGGTCGCGGTGCCAGCGGCCTCCCTCGCCACGCCAGCGCTGCCCTTCACGCCGGCCCTGACCCTCGCGCAGGGTCGCGTCGCGGACCACGACGGCGGTGGCCGTGCCACCGTCCACCTTCGCCTTGACCATGATCTTCTGTCCCGTCTTCACCGCGTCGATGCCCTCGTCGCCGCGGTTGATCCGGGTGTCGCTGTTGACCGCGTACTCCTTGGTGTAGCCGTCCTCGCTCTTGACCGTGATCGAGTCCTGGTCGACGGCCGTGACATCGCCGTACTGGGTGGCGACGGTCACGTACTTGCCCTCACCGTCGGGCACGACGAACTCGCCGTGGATGGAGGGACCGCCGATGCCCAGCCGGTGGCCCCAGCCCCGGCCCGGCGTCTTGCTGGAAGGCGTTCCGGACGGGCTCGCCGACGGTGACGTGGTGTCGCCGGCAGTGGGCGTCGGGGACGGTGAGGGCGAGAACACCGCCGCGCCTGCGACCCCGGCACC
>NZ_JBFAMX010000929.1:0-2913 GCF_040659615.1 Nonomuraea sp. NPDC049784 | reverse complement strand
GCGCAGCACGTCGGTGGCATACAGGCCGAACCGGCTGATGTGCGCGGTCAGATAGGGCGACAGCTGCGCGATGTCGGCGGCGGTGATGTCGGAGCCCTGCTCGGGCTGCCAGCCCTCGGCCAGCAGTTGGCGCAGCACGTCGGTCATGTCCAGCGCAGTATGGAAGATCACGCAATTGGCCAGCAGCGAGTTGAATTTGATCATCTTCTCCTGCTCGGCCGGGTCGTTGTCGGCGATGACGCCGTCGTTCCCGAAGCGCAGCCAGCCAGAAAAGCCGTTGAAGCCTTCGACCTTGTTGGTGACCGCGGTGATGCGCCGCCGCAGCGCCGGATCGGCCAGGAAGCGAAGCAGCGCCACGGTGCGCACGCTGCGCCCGACCTCGCGAAAGGCCCGGTAGATCTCGTTCTTGCGAGAGTGGGAGCCCAGCCGACGCAGCAGGGTGACGGAGTTGAGTCGGCCCTCGCGGATGGAGAGCGCCACCCGCATCAGGTCGGGCCACATCTTCTCCACCAGTTCCCAGTCGATCACGTTGCGGCTCCCGCCTTCGCTGCGGAACAGGGAGTCGATGTGGTGGTAGGTGACCTGGTCGGTGTGCTGGAAGAAGGTCAGGCCCTTCCAGTTGCGGATGCGTGGCATCAGATCGAACCCGAACAAATGCGCGAGGGTGAAGACCGGGAACGATTGGCCTTGCGTGTCGGCGTGCACGGTCTTGGGCTGGACCTCGGAGGCGTTGGCCAGCAGCCCGTCGATGATGTAGATCGCCTCCCACGCCCCGCACGGCACGAAGCGGGAGAACAGCGCGATGTAGTTGTCGGAGACGTAGTGGTAGGCGATGCCGCCGAATCCTCCGTACCGGATCGAGGTCTCGGCCAGCAGGTTGTCGATGTAGGTGTCGACCTGGGTGCCGTCGGTTCCCACGCTGCTGCCATCGCCCCAGGCCTTGACCACGTCCAGCTGGGCGAAGGCGTTGACCACGTCGGTGATCGCCTTGTTCAACTTGGCCAGGGTGATGTGCCGGTTCTTGGCCAGCGAGATCTCGTGCGCGGTGATCCCCTCGATGTGCCGGGCTGCCTCGGCCGGGCCCATATTCGACCCGCACGCGAACGTGGTCAGCACGTAGCGTTCCTGCGGCTTGCTCAGCTTGGTGTCGTGGCCGGAGGCAGGCCCGAAGTGGCGGTGCCAGCCCAGCCAGTAGGCGGTGCGCGAGGTGATCTCGATCAGCGTGCGCTCGGGCATCCGGGATTTGATCTCCGCCCCCAGCTTGGTCGCGGCTGCGGTGGTGCCGAGCCCGGCGAGCCGTTTGAGGGTGGGGGTGCCGTCCTTGGCGAACGTCAGGTCCTCGTTGTCGGCGTAGCCGGCGTCCAGGTGTTCGGCCGCCTGGCGGTGGCGCTCCTTCAACTCGGTCACGAAATCGGCCGCGGTCGACGGCAGACCCGCCTCGGCGCAGTAGGCGTCCAGCAGGGGACGGCAATCATCGAAGGTGAGCAGGTGCGAGCTCCAGTCGCCGTACTCGGCGGCGCCGTCCACCGCGACGTCCCCGGTGCGCAACTCCTCGGCCAGATAGGCGAACGCCATCGCCTCGAAGTGCCGTTTGACCAGCATGCCCGGCTGCTTGCGGTCGCGGATGGCGCGTTGCCAGTTGGCCGAGGCAAACCGAAGATCCAGCAGGCGGCCATCGACGCGGCATCCAGGGATGAAGTCGCGGGTTTTGCCCCAATAGACCAGGGCGTGCTCCAACGCCTCCAGCACGCTGCGATCAGCCGAGGTCGCCTTGAACCTCAGCACCGCGGCCAGGGCGAGCATGGTGGAGCGGTCGGCCTTGAAGAACTGCTGGATCAGCAGTTCGTGGTTGTCGTGGCTGTAGGCCGTCACCTCCTCGATGTCGGCCAGTTGCGCGGCCGCGCCACCAGCCCGCTCCACTACCTGGCGGACCGCCCCCACCCCGGCAGCCTGCATCCGTACCGCCTTGACCAGCACCTCGACCGCGGCGCTCAGCCCGGCCCCGAGACCGGCCTGCTGGCCGGATTCCTCAATGTCGCTGCCGGCCTCGGCACTGTCCTCAGCGTTGTCCCGAGTGCCTTCTTCCGCGTCAGCGCCGGAGTTTCTCAGCGCGGTCACCGCCATCATCACCATCTGCGCGGCCGCGACTTCGGCTACCTCGACCGGCCCGCCCGGCACCAGGCCTTGCAGTACACCCCGGTAGGTGGAAATCAGGTTTTCCACCACCTGCCGCTGCCGCTGATGGATCTCCGCCAGCTTGGCCTTGGCCTTCTTGGCGCTGGCCGCCATCCGCTTGCACAGCATCGCGGCCAGGTCATCGCGCGCCCGCGCCTGAGCAGTGTGCACCAGGCACACCAGCAGCGCCATCCGCTTGGCCTCCACGCTGTAGGAGCGGGCCAGCACGTCAGCGTCAGCCGCATCCGCCTCCCCGGCGAAGTCAGCGACCTTCGAGGCGGCGATGCCCTCCAGCACCGTCTCGGTGTCACAAATCCCCTCCACCCAGGCCAGCTGCGCGGCTTGATCTTTGAACTTCGACCAACTCGCCCTGCGCGCCGGTTTCTTCAACCGGTCCAGGTCACTCTTACCGCCCGGCCCGACCACCAGCAACGCCGCCAGCCGTGCACGATCGGCGGCGCTCAGCCGCCGCCAGATCGTCTGGAAGATCTGCCCGTTGACCTGACCGCGGATCGTCGACTCCATGCTGTCCAGCGTGGAAAACGCCGGCGATTCCAGCCGGGCCTGGGCCAGCCGCTCCAACGCTACGTTGATCAGGTCCGCAGGGTGGTTCTTCACCCACGCCGCCCGGGCCATCGCCTTGGCCGCCCAAGGTCCTGTCCGACCTGGGGTGGATCGGTAACCGAGAGACGCCGACCGTACTGTCGCTGCTGGTGTTCGAAGACCTGACGATGGCCG
>NZ_JBFAMX010000928.1:0-2924 GCF_040659615.1 Nonomuraea sp. NPDC049784 | reverse complement strand
GGCCGCCACCTCCGCGGCCAGCTCGCGCACCCTGGCGGTCCGCTCGGGTTCGATGGCCTCGGCGGCGTCGCAGACCGTGCGGAGCAGCGACAGCAGCCGCCAGCCGAGCATGGCCTTGCTCGACTGCTTGTGATGGGAGAGCACCCGCTCGGCCACGCTCAGCGCGGCGCCGGGCTCGCCCTTGGTCAGGTGCCAGCCGATGTGCAGGCGGGCGTTGTTGATGATGTCCTGGACGAAATCCTCGGGCCGGTCCTTGAGCACGCCGACCTCTGACAGGATGCCCTCGACCAGTTGCAGCTCGCCCCTGGCCAGGGCGATGTCGGCGCGCACGCGGAGCAGCGCGTACCTGGTGCGCAGCGCGGGCCCGTGACTGAGCGCGCTCTCGACGATCTCGATGGCCTCGTCCCAGCGGCCGATCGACTCCAGGACCTCGGCCCAGTTGTTCTTGATGAACAGGCCGCTGCCGCGCAGCCTGCCGTACTTCTTGGCCAGCTCCCAGCCGTCCACCGACAGGCGCAGCGCCTCTTCGTGGCGGCCCATGTCGATCAGCGCATCGATGTTGTTGCCGGTCGCCCTGGTGATCAGGCGGCCGGAGTCCTCCTGCCTGCCGATCTCCAGCGCCTGCTCGTTGACGACGATCGTGGACTCGTTCTCGCCGTTGAGCGAGTGGCCGAGCGCCAGGTTCATCAGCAGGTCGGCTTCGAGGCACCGGTCGCCGTGCTCCCTGGCCAGGCGCAGGCCCTCGGCGATCAGCTCACTCGCCTCGGTGATCTCGCCTCGCAGCATGAGGTGGCGACTCAGCACCGTGACGACCTCGGCCCGGTCGGGGCCGTCGCAGGGCACGAGCCCCAGCGCGCGCCTGAGATCCTCGATGACGCCGAGCTGGCCCTTGGAGTTCTTGAACGCCACCCCCCGCACGATGAGCTGGGCCACGCGGGCCGGCTCCTGGGTCTCGTCCAGCTGCGACAGCGCGGCCTTGACGAACTTGGCGCCCTTGTCCACGTCGCCGCCGGCGTTCGCGGCCTCGGAGGCCCGTTCCAGCACGGCGGTGTGGTCGGCGCTGATGAGCTCGGGCGCGTCGGGCACGCGGTCCCAGAGCATGAGTACGCGTTCGAGCAGGGGGACGGCCTCGGTGTAAGCGAACGCCTTGAACGACTTCTGCGCCGCATCCCACGCGGAGATCAGCGCCCAGGTGTCGTTGCGCGCGCCGTACCAGTGGTGTGCCAGCTCGACGGCGGCACGGCCGGGCGGTACGAGCCCGCGGTCCTTGGAGATCTCCTCGGCGAACCTGGCGTGCAGGCGCTGGTGCTCGCCGGGCAGCAGCTCGTCGTGGACGGCTTCGCGGATGAGGGAGTGTCTGAAGACGTACGCGCGGTTGTCGGCGATCTGCAGGACGTTGCGCGCGATGGCGGGCCGTAGCGCGGTCTCCAGCTCGACGTCGGACAGGCCGCTCACGGCGGCCAGCAGCTTGTGGCTGACCCGGATGCCGCCGGCGGCGGCCACGCGCAGAACGCGCTGGGTCTCCTCGGGCAGCCGCTCGACGGAGTTGAGAATGAGGTCCTGCATGGACTCGGGGAACGTGCAGTCCTCGCCGCCCTCCAGCATGGCCTCCACGAACAAGGGGATGCCCTCGCTGCGCTCGTAGACCTTCTCGACCTTGGTGTACTGCGGGACCTCGCCGAGGATGCCGGCCATCTGCTGGGCGACCTCGTCCCTCGACAGGCGGGGCAGGTCGAGCCGGTGCACGCCGTTGACCCGGCCCAGCTCGGCCAGTACCGGCCGGAGCGGATGCTGGCGGTGCAGGTCGTCGGAGCGGTAGGTCATGACGATCAGCACCTGCGGGGCGTGCAGATTGCGGCAGAGGAAGGCGATGAGGTCGCGGCTGGACCTGTCGGCCCAGTGGATGTCCTCGATGACGAGGACGGTGGGACGGGCGTCGGCGAGGCGCTCGAGGAGGGTGAGGAACTGCTCGAAGAGGCGGGCACGACCGGTGTCGGTCTCGCCGTCGCCGCTCGGCTCGCCGAACTCGGGCAGCAACCGGGCGAGATCGCGCTCGGCCCCGTCCGGCAGCAGCCCGGCGACGGCGGCCGGGCCCTGTTCCCTGACGAGCTGCCGGAGCGCGGCGGTGAACGGCGCGTAGGCCAGGCCCTCCGTGGACAGCTCGACGCACCCGCCGAACAGCACGTGCGCGCCGTCGGCCAGGCACTGCTCGGCGAACCGCTGAACGAGCCTGGTCTTGCCGACCCCGGCCTCGCCACCGAGCAGGACGGACGTCACCGTCCCTTTTCGTGCCTCGTCGAAGCTGTCAGACAGAGCCGCCAGCTCCTCTTCCCGCCCGACGAAGACGGGACTGACAGAACGTCCCCGCATGTCATCAAGCATGTCATGCCCGTTCCATTACTTTCGACGCTTTTATGGGCGTGCCTTTAAGGGGGCATCGAGGCCCGGCCACGAGGGAGGTGGTGGCCGGGCTCTCGTGAGGTGGTCATGAGGAACGGCGCTTGCCGAAGACCGAGCGGCGCTCGGACTTGTTGGCCCGCTCCGCTTCGCGTACTCGCCGGTGGTGGGCGGCCGCCTCGCGCAGCTCGTTCGCGTGGTTCTTCATGAGCTCGTACTCAATTTCGGGGTGCATGGGGTGTCTCCTGAAATTTGGTGCTTCTTCCTGACACCTTTAAGACTCGGGCTAAGGCCCCGCCTCCCACATCGGGTGGATGCCCTATCTCCGGTACGCAGACGCGTACGGCATACCTAGGACCTGGGCGCCTGCCGCCTAAGGCGGTCCGGTTTGGAGCTCACGGGCCTGGTCGGCGATGCTGTGATGGTGTCAACTGTGACTACCTCGCTCGCGGACGTGACCTCTTCGGAGGCGGCGTTGCGAGCTTTCCTGCACGGCCTGCCCGGGGTTGACCGGGTCGGCGCGGACC
>NZ_JBFAMX010000927.1:0-2925 GCF_040659615.1 Nonomuraea sp. NPDC049784 | reverse complement strand
CGCCATGCTGGACGGGTGGCGCAATCAGCAGCTGGCGCGCAACCTTGCCTTCTCCACGATCGAGGGACGGCTGAACGCGGTGAGAGCTTTCAGCCGTCATGCCGACGCTCATCCATGGGAGTGGACGTCGAAAATGGTCGACGACTGGCTCGGGGATCTGCGCGCGGTCCGGCATCTGAAGCAGTCGACCCTGCGCAACTACGCTGAGGCTATCCGGTCGTTCTGCGCCTTCATCACCGACGCGGCCTACGGGTGGGCCGCCGAATGCGAGCGCCGGTTCGGCACGCACCCCATCCAGGTCTGCCACGAGTGGAACACCGCCACCCACCTGCAGGAGTCCGAAGCCGATCCGGCCAAGCGGGCGTTCACCCGCGAGGAGCTGCAAGCCTTCTTCGATCATGCCGACGAGCAAGTCGAGCGGATCAGCGGAGCCGGTCGCAAAGGCTGGCTGCCCGCCTTCCGGGACGCCACCTTGTTCAAGACCGCCTACGCCTACGGACTGCGCAGGCGCGAGACGCGGATGCTCGACTTGGTCGACTTCAGCCCCAACCCTCACGCTCGCATGTTCGGGGACTTCGGGGTCTGTTACGTCCGCTTCGGCAAGGCCATGAAGGGCTCTCCACCCAAGCACCGCAGCGTGCTGACCGTTGGTCCGCGCGACGGTGTCGGCGGGATGGACTGGATCGTGGAGATCCTCTCCCAGTGGATCGAAGAGGTCCGCCCGGCCTTCGCCAACGCGCATTCGCCCGCGCTCTGGCCCTCCGAACGGAGCCTGCGCATCGGGTTCTCCCAGATGAACACTCGCTTCGCTGCCTACCGTGACGCGCTGGGACTCGATCAAGGCCTGGACTTTCACTCTTTTCGCCGCTCTTACGTCACTCACCTGATCGAGGACGGCTGGGATCCTCGTTTCGTCCAGGAGCAGGTCGGCCACGAACACGCCTCCACCACCTCGATCTACACCTGCGTCTCCTCCGACTTCCGCACCCACACCCTGCGCAAGGCGATGGAGAGCACGGTCGACGCGGCACTGCGCACCGGAAGGAAGAGCCGATGAAACGCCAGGTCAGCTACCAGTGGCGGCTCCGCGAGGTCATGGCTGCCCACGGGATGTTCAACGCCACTGATCTGGCCCAGCCACTCGCCGACCGAAGCATCACCTTGTCGTCGGTGCAGGTCTGGCGCCTGGTCACGCAAAGCCCTGAACGCCTGTCGCTCCCGGTCCTGGCCGCACTCTGTGACATCTTCGACTGCACCCCGGCCGACCTCATAGCCACCAGGGCCGAGGACGCCAGGCCACGCCGCACCGCCAGCGGTGAAAGCGGAGGCCCGGTGACCGATCTGGCGGCCATCCGGCCCAAGCGCGCCCGAATCCGGGCCCAGGAATGAGCAGATCCCGTGCACAAGAGAAATACGAGCGCTGGCACATGGGCGAATGCGTCCGTTGCGGCCGGCGGGCGTCCAAGGCCGCCAACTGGGAAGGGCTGATCTGCCGGACCTGCTGCGAGAAAGCGGCGCGCACCTACGGCATCTGCCCCAGCTGCGGCACCGACCGGCTGCTGCCGGGCCGCCGCGACGGCATACCGACCTGCCGGGACTGCTCAGGCATCACCCGCGACTTCCGCTGCTCCCGTTGCGGCATTGAAGCCCACCTTCTCGGCGGCCGCCTCTGCGAACGCTGCACACTGCATGACCGGCTCGACACACTCCTCCAGGACGGCACCGGACGCGTCAGCCCCGCGCTCATCCCACTGCATCACCTCCTCACCGACATGCCGCGGCCGAAGAGCGGGCTGGCCTGGCTCAGAAGCACGAAGGTCCAGAACCTGCTGACCGCGTTGGCGACCGGAGCCATGCCGCTCTGCCACCAGGCGTTCCACGAACATCCCGATTGGCGGCCCGCGGCGCATCTCCGCGACCTGCTGATGTCCTGCCGTCTGCTTCCGACAGTCGACAAACACCTGCTGCACGTCGAAAGCTGGCTGCAACGGCGCCTCGCCGAACTCGCCGGCCACGAGCATCTGCCGATCCTCCAGCGGTTTTCCACCTGGCACCAGCTAGCCAGACTCCGAGAACGAGCCGCCCGCCGCCCGCTGACCGCGAGCACCGTTCCCCTGACGACGCAAGAATTCAACCGGGCCCATGAGTTCCTCCTCTGGCTCACACGGCGCCAATGCCCTCTGGACCGTTTGAGCCAAGTTGACGTCGACCTCTGGCACGCCACTCACAAACCTCACGAGCATCGTTCCCTGCGCGCTTTCCTCACCTGGGCGATACGCACCGGACGCGCGCCGCGAGGGCTCACCTTGCCACGGCTGCACCGGGCGGAAGGCCGACCACTCACCCAGCATCGGCGGCTCGAACTCCTGCACCCGACTCTGGACGACACGGCAGGCCCCCTCCGGTCACGAGCCGCGGCCTGCCTCATGCTGCTCTATGCCCAGCCCGCCAGCCGCATCGTCCGGCTCACCCTTGATGACATCGTCCACGACTCCGACGGCCAGGTCCTCATTCGTCTGGGCGATCCACCGACACCGGTCCCCGGCCCCTTTGCCAAGCTTCTACTCCGAGCCAAAGCCGAGCGCACCAACATGAACACAGCCACCAACGTCGATGCCTGCTGGCTCTTCCCCGGACGCCGAGCCGGCCAGCCCCTCCATCACCGCAGCCTTGCCGACCTGGTCCGCGACCTCGGCATCTCTGGCCGAGCCGCCCGCACCGCCGCCCTTCGGCAATTAGTCCTCCAAGCCCCCGCTCCCGTCATCGCGCAGGCTCTGGGCTTCCACGACAAGACCACCACTCGGCTCGCATCCGAAGCGGGAGGGACCTGGAGCCGCTACGCCCCAAACGATCACGCTCAGTGAATAGAAGCAGAGACAGAAACACGAACTCAGATCACTCGATCAACGACTTTTACCAGTCTCG
>NZ_JBFAMX010000926.1:0-2929 GCF_040659615.1 Nonomuraea sp. NPDC049784 | reverse complement strand
GGGGCGGATGCTGTACGTGCCCGCGCGGCCGAGCACCTTCTCGGCGGCGGCGCCGGAGATGAGGTTCGAGGTGCCGACGAACCCGGCCACGAACTCGGTCGCGGGCCGCTCGTACACCTCGGCGGGCGTGCCGACCTGCTCGATCCTCCCCTGGTCGAACACCGCGACCCGGTCGCTCATCGTCAACGCCTCCTCCTGGTCGTGCGTGACGAACAGGAACGTGATGCCCACCTCGCGTTGCAGCTCCTTCAGCTCGACCTGCATCTCCTCGCGCAGCTTGAGGTCGAGCGCGCCCAGAGGCTCGTCGAGCAGCAGCACCCGCGGCCGGTTGACCAGCGCGCGAGCGAGCGCGACCCGTTGCCGCTGCCCGCCCGACAGCTGTCCGGGCCGCCTGTCCTCGAAGCCCTCCAGCCGCACCGAGCGCAGTGCGTCCCGTGCCCGCTCGCGCCGCTCGGCCCTGGGGACCTTCTTCACGCGCAGTCCGTACTCGACGTTGGCCAGCACAGCCATGTGGGGGAAGAGCGCGTAGTCCTGGAAGACGGTGTTGACGTCCCGCTCGAACGGGGCCAGGCGGGTCACGTCCCTGCCGCCCAGCTCGACGCGGCCGGCCGTCGGCGCCTCGAATCCGGCGATCATGCGCAGCACCGTCGTCTTGCCCGAGCCCGACGGCCCGAGCATGGCGAAGAACTCCCCGTCACGCACGTCCAGGTCGATGCCGTCAACGGCCGTGACGGATCCGAACTCCTTACGCAGCCCGCGCAGCCCGACGGCCGTCTCGCTCATATTCATGAACATAAATGCGCAGCCTGGACAGCGCCATGGCCTGCAACAGAGCGCAAGTATTCGCAAGAAGTCAGCAAATTCACGAAACTACTTCACAATGCCTTGTGGATCGGTGTGCGAGGGGCCTACTGTCGCCTCACCCCCCGAGAGAAACGAGTACCGGATGCCACGCACAGTCCTGGCCGTCTTATGTGCGGCGGCGATGACCCTCGGCATCGCCCCGGCCCACGCCTCCGTCGCCCCGGCTCCCGTCGTGACACGGGCCGCCCTCGACCCGGCGCTCGTCGCGGGGCGGGGCGCCGCCGTGGACTTCCTGGAGCAGGAGGCGGAGAACGCGGTCACGAACGGCACGGTCATCGGCCCCGACCGCGCCGCGTACACGCTGCCCGCGGAGGCCTCGGGCCGGAAGGCGGTCAGGCTCGCACCGGGGCAGCACGTGGAGTTCACGCTGCCGGGCGCGGCCAACGCGATCACCGTGCGCTACAGCATCCCCGACGCGCCCGGCGGGGGCGGCATCACCGCGCCGCTCGACGTCACGGTCAACGGTAAGGGCCGCAGGACCATGACGCTGACGTCCCAGTACGCGTGGCTGTACAACCAGTACCCGTTCTCCAACGACCCCGGCGCCGGCCTGCTGCACCCCGACTGGTGGATCACCGAGTGCTCGTGCGTGCCGAGCGCCACGACGCCGCCTCCCGTGATCGCGAAACCGTTCCGGCCGAACCACTTCTACGACGAGCAGCGCCTGCTGCTCGGCCGCACGTACCGGGCGGGCGACCGGGTGCGCCTGACGGCCCCCGCCGGCAGCGGCGCCGCGTGGACGGTCATCGACCTGCTCGACTCGCAGCTTGTGAGCCCGCCGCGGGTGCAGGTGGCGGCGGCCAACGTGCTGGTGTTCGGGGCCGACCCGTCCGGGCGGCGTGAGTCGTCCGACGCGTTCGACCGGGCCATCGCCTTCGCCAAGCGGAAGCGGCTGGGGGTGTACGTCCCGCCGGGCACGTACCAGGTGAACCGGCACATCATCGTGGACGACGTGACGATCACCGGCGCGGGGAGCTGGTACACGATCATCAAGGGCCGTGAGGTCCCGCTCGGAAGCCCCGCGCCGGACGGCTCGGTCCACACCGGCGTCGGCTTCTACGGCACGCCCGGCGGCAGCAGGAACGTGCACCTGTCGGGATTCGCGATCGAGGGCGACGTGCGGGAGCGCGTCGACACCGACCAGGTGAACGGCGTCGGCGGCGCGATGAGCGACTCCACCATCGAGGGCCTGCACATCCGGCACACCAAGGTCGGCATGTGGTTCGACGGGCCGATGACGAACGTCCGGATCACCGGCAACGTCATCGTCGACCAGATCGCCGACGCCATCAACTTCCACACCGGCGTCACCGGCTCGGTCGTGTCGGACAACTTCATCCGCAACACCGGCGACGACGCGCTGGCCATGTGGTCGGAGAAGAGCGCCGACAGCGGGAACACCTTCGACCACAACACCGTGCAGACACCCGTGCTGGCCAACGGCATCGCCGTCTACGGCGGCAGGGACAACACGATCTCGAACAACCTCGTGGCCGACCCGATCAGGGAGGGCAGCGCCATCCAGATCGGCTCCCGCTTCGGCGCCGAGCCGTTCACGGGACGGCTGCTGATCACCGGCAACACCACGGTGAGGTCGGGGACGTACGAGCTGAACTGGAACATCGGGCTCGGGGCCATCTGGTTCTACGCGCTGGAGAAGGACATCTCCGCGGACGTCCAGGTGGTCGGCAACCACTTCCTGGACAACACCTACAACGCGATCATGCTGGTGAGCGAATGGTCGGTGAAGGACCTGTACTCGATCACGAACGTGCACTTCAAGGACATCCGGGTCGACGGGACCGGCACGTCGGTGGTGAGCGCCAGGGCGAAGGGGTCGGCGACGTTCGAGAACGTGGACGCGCGCAACGTAGGGGCGGTCGGGGTGAACAACTGCGGGTCGTTCGGCTTCCCGCCCACGGGCTCGGAGTTCACGCTGACGGACCTCGGAGGCAACGACGGAGGCGGCACGACCGGGCCCTGGCTGGCGCCGTGGCTGCTGCCCAACACCATCACCTGCGATGACCGCCCGCCGGGGGCCTGTCGGACCAGACCTCGGTGTTCT
>NZ_JBFAMX010000925.1:0-2938 GCF_040659615.1 Nonomuraea sp. NPDC049784 | reverse complement strand
TCCTGGTCGGTCAGTCTGCGCACACGGACAGGCTCGGCCACCGCGCCTCCAGCGGTCGGATCGGACGTCACCGCCCATCAAACCGCCACGATCACCAAACCGGCGAACCTATGCGGTCAGAGCACTAGCTCGACTCGCACCGGCGCTGTCGGCCGCCGTATCAGTTCCGCCATCCGGCCCTTACAGCATCTCGCCGAAGCCGGATTGTGCTGAAACGGAAGCATCCTCGGCATCGGATGATGTCCCGCCCTCGCGCTGGCGCGACGCCGAAGGCCAGCTGAGTGCTGTTGAGCAGTCCGGAGGCCAGACCCGAATCGCTGGGTGTGGCACCCGACATGGCCGGTCCGATGACCGCCGGAAGCGCCAGGCCCGCGCCGACGCCGAGCAGGAGCATGGCCGGGAGGACGTCCATGGTGTAGGTGGCGTGCAGGTGCGCTGATCCACCGGGATCAATCAGGCGCCCGCGGAAGGCGGCTGTTGCAGTGCAGTCCATCTATGAGGACCGCCAGCATTTGCCCGACCCCGGCCCGGCCGGCGGGCGACTGCTCACCGGCCCATGCCACACCTGCGGCTAGGTGCAGGATCGTCGAGGCGTCGATGTCATCCCGGACAGCGCCGCTGCGCTGGGCCATCGCCACGACCTCGTATGCTGCGGCGCGCATGGCATGGCAGGCAGAGTGCGACTGCGACGTCTCGTTGTGGAGCGCGGCGGTGACGCTTGCCGCCAGCCCTCGATACGTCATGAGGTGGTTGACGAAGAGCTTCAACCAGGCCAGGAGCGCCTCCTGTGGCGAGTGCTCAACCTGTAGCTTGGCGGCCTCGGCGGCGAGAGCCTCGTAACGGTCGTCGAGGACGGCCTCCACCAGCGCCTCTCGGGTGGGGAAGTGGCGGTAAAGCGTGCCCGAACCCACGTCGGCGTCACGGGCGATGTCATCGAGCGAGGTCTCCACGCCCGCGCGAGCAAACGCCGCGCTCGCCGCGGCGAGCAACCGTGCCCGATTGCGCTGTGCATCTGCCCGCATCGCACGCGGTGCCCTCGTGTCACCCATAGATCCCCTTCCCGCCAAACGATTGTACCGGGGACTATCCCCGGATAGCATCAACGCTTACCGGAGACAGTCCCCGGATAACAGCCGTCGGGCGTGTGGAGGTTTCGGAAGTGATCACAGAAGTGAAGGCGAAGCTGGGACCCGTGGGAGTGTGGCTTGGTGGACCCCACCTGCGCGGCACCCCGATCGAGAGCTGGCGCCACGCTGTGGGACGCGTTGAGCACCTCGGGTACGGCTCGCTGTGGGGACCTGAAGGAATCGGCGGCAAGGACGCCTTAGCCAACGGCGCCATTCAGCTCGCCGCGAGCAGCCGATTGATGATCGGCACTGGGATCGCCAACATTTGGGCGCGTCATCCCGCCACGATGCAGGGTGGTGCCGCGACGTTGGCCGAGGCGTACGCTGGACGGTTTGTCCTCGGTCTTGGCGTCAGTCAACGGTCCCTGGTCGAAGCCAACGGGCAGGACTACAGCCATCCCCTCAAGATCATGCGGGACTACCTCGACGAGATGGACCTGGCGACGACGCGCAACCCGCCGCCGGAGCCGTTTGTTCGGGTGCTGGCCGCGTTGCAGCCGAAAATGGTGCAACTGGCTCGCGACCGCACGGACGGCGTCCATTCATTTTCAGCTCCGGTCGAACATACTGCTCTTGTCCGGGAAGCCCTGGGAAGCGATAAGTTGCTCATCCCCGAGCAGGCGTTCATCATCGAACCCGATCCCGAGCAGGCCCGTGCCATCGCTCGGCGGTACCGAGGCAAGATCAATCCAGATTCGCCGTACACCCGCAACTGGCTACGTCTCGGCTACAGCCAGGAGGACATTGCCGATGGAGGAAGTGACCGGCTGATCGACGGGCTGGTCGCGTGGGGCACCCCGGACGCCATCGCCGAGCGCGTTCAAGCACAACTCGACGCCGGCGCCGACCACGTGCTTGTCCATCCCCTCACCGATGACCTGCCCACGGCCGTCAAGCAACTCGAACAACTTGCGTCTGCGTTGCCGCGTGGATTGGTGTGAGCACGTCAACACCACTGCAACCAGCCAGCAGGCACGGCTGGCGGCACGCGCCGGCGGCTGATCACCACCTCCGGCACCGCCGGAACGCACGGCATCCTCCTGCAAGATGCGCGCGCGGCGGCGACCGGCGCGATGCCGGCGCGGATGCTGCTCGGACGCCGGCCCGTGCGGCAATCCCGGCCCGACCCTGCGCGTCCAGGGCCGAGCCGCCGACCTGCTCACCTTCCCTCGCCCCGGCGACGAGCCGGTCAACCCTGCTCTCGCTCCCGCTGGCCACCCTGCTGGAGGCCGTGGATGACCTGGGGCATATCAGATGATCCCGCCGTTGATGCGCAGCACTTGGCCGTTGACCCAGTGGCCCGAAGGGCTCGCGAGGAAGGCGACGGTCTCGGCGATGTCCCGCGGGGTTCCCAGACGCTCCAACGGCGGCTGGGCGGCCAGGCGGGCGATGGTCTCCTCGTCCTTACCGTGCAGGAACAGGTCGGTGGCCGTGGGCCCGGGCGCGACCGCGTTGACCGTGATGTCACGGCCGCGCAACTCCCGGGCGATGATCAGGGTCAACGCCTCCACCGCGCCCTTGCTGGGCTGCGTAAGCCCCGTAGCCGGGAAACGCCAGGCCGACGACGGAGCTGGACAGGTTGATGATCGTGCCGCCCCGCCGTACCCGGCGCACAGCCTGCTGATCCACCACGAAGGTGCCGCGCACGTTGATGTTCATGACCCGGTCGAGGGAGGCCAGGTCCAAGTCGGCGAGCGGGGCCAACTCCACGATTCCGGCGGCATGCACCACGACGTCGAGACCGCCATAGGTCTGCTCGGCCAGGTCGAACATGGCCGCCACCGCGCTCATGTCGGCGACGTCGGCGCGGG
>NZ_JBFAMX010000924.1:0-2942 GCF_040659615.1 Nonomuraea sp. NPDC049784 | reverse complement strand
CCTGGACCTCGACGCCCGCCGCGACCACCCCTTCACCGACCTCGGCGACTTCACCCCGGCCCACCGCACCGGCGGGGACGTGCTGGCCCGCTTCCAGATCCGGGCCGAGGAGATCGCCACCTCCATCGCCCTGATCACTCATCTGGTCGACGACCCCACGGCGCCGGCGGATTCACCTCCGGCCGAGGGATCTTCCTCGGGCGTGGGACTCGTCGAGGGCTGGCGCGGCACGATCGCCCACCGCATCGAGCTCGCCCCCGGCGGGACTCTCACCCGCGTGAAGATCGCCGATCCGTCCTTCTTCAATTGGCCCGCTCTTCCGGTAGCGCTCAACAGCGCGATCGTCCCCGACTTCCCCTTGGTCAACAAGAGCTTCAACCTGTCCTACGCCGGCAACGACCTCTGACGGCAGAGTGCGCAAGCACGCGAGCCCGCCCGCCAAGGTCGCCGCCGCCCCGTGGCTCGATCACGATGAGGCAGTCTCGTGAGAGACCAGCTCGATACCGGTAATGATCTCAGGCTTGATCCGGATCACGTAGTCCATCTGCTGGTTGACCCAGGCGCGCAGCAGCCGCTGATATCGGGCGATCTCGCCCGGATCCTTCACCAGTTCCGCGGTTCCCTTGACGATGACGCTCCAGCCAAGGTGATTGATCGGATCGATGTCGTCGGCCTCGTAGGCGACCACGGTTACCAGGCCGTGGATAGACGAGACCACGGCCGCTCCGATGTGACTGCGAACGATCACCTGCCCGTTGTCCAGGAGGTGGTTGACCGGTCGGATGTCCGGCAGGGCCTGGTAGGAGAAGACCAGCCGTCCCAGCGACACCGCACCCAACCGCTCCAGCGCCTCAGCCTGCGACAGCGGCCTGATGACCCGTTCGCCCATGCTCATCACGGCGCGCCCGATCCGGCGGCGACCTGGAAGCCGGTAACCAGCTCCGGCCGCAGCCGTACCACCACGTCGACCAGCTCACCAGGCCAGGCCTGCAGCCTGACCCGAGCCTGCGCCAACTCCTGCGGATCCTCCACCAGCCCGGCCCGCCCGGTCAGCACCACACTCCAACCCAACCGGGTGGCCGCATCCAGCAAATCCGCCTCGTACACCACGCCGGAGACCCGCCGCAGCAGTGCGGCGATCTCCGGCTCGTACGGCAGTCCGATCAGCAAGCCGTCGCCGTCCATGACGTGAGCGACGATCCGAAGGGCCGGCATCGCCCGGCTGATGAACACGATCCTGCCGAAGGTGACATTCCCCAGAAGCCGCAGTGCCTCATCGCGAGACAGTTCCCTGCTCACCGGTGCGGGCGGCGTTGCCTGCTCTTGCACGGCTCCACGATTGCGCACGCACGGCACCTCCGGTAGGGGACCAAAGTCCCTACCGGGACCTTTCCCCGCAGCGGCGCAAGGTGATACAAGCACTCACCCTCAGACCAGAGCTAGAGGACTTTGCATTACCTGTCACACATGCCGCGCCGGGACCACGTTCGCCCAGGCCAGGCCGGCTCATTAGTGTTATCTGTCACAGCGTCCCTGGGAGGTTCGTGATGCCGGTCGTCGCCTTCCCCGGCGCGTCCGGCCCACGCAGTCTCCGGCGGCCCTGCCAGCGAGCTGGCCACCTTCCCCCGGAGTTCGTCGCCGAGTTCACCCGCCACCTGGCTGGCCACCGCATCGTGCTCCTCGACGGCAAGCTCTGACCACCAAGCGTGCGCGGACCGCATGGGCAACCAGAAGATCGCCGCTCAGCCGCGGGTGCATCCGGACGCGGTGTCGAAATGACGTCATCGGTTACGGCTGGACGGCTTGATGGACGAGGAACGGTCGGGCCGGCCGCCGTCGATCACGCTGGAGCAGGTCGAACAGGTCGAGGTCGCGGTTCTCGCCCGTTGGTCCTCGCGCGAGGCGGCTCAGCACGCACGTGATCGGATCCGGGCCTTCGGCGCGAGTGAAGTGCGGTGCTTCGACGCCTGGGTCGTGCTGGCCGACCCCGAGGGCAACCAGTTCTGCGTCGTCGCCGCATAGACGCACTCGCCAACGCGCGACACCAGTCCCCACCACTACAGAAGAGACAGATATGGCCTCCGTGCACAAACAGATCATCATCGATGCCGACCCCGCGGCCGTGTGGGCGATCATCAGTGACTTCACCGACGGCCCCATCGGGATGGCGCCGGGCTTCGTCACCGACAGCCGGCTCGACGGACCGGACGTCAGGGTCGTCACGTTCGCCGACGGAATGGTGCTGCGGGAGCGGCTCATCGCGCTCGACGATGAGCTGCGCCGGCTCGTCTTCTCGGTCATCGGCGGCACCATGCAGCCGGCACACGACAACGCCTCGATGCAGGTCGTCCCGCACGGGGACGGCCGCAGCCGGTTCGTATGGATCCACGACGTGCGACCGGACGACCTCACCATCCCGATGGGCGCCGGAATGGACCACGGCCTGAGCATCTCAAGCAGACGGTGGAGTCCTCCAGCGAGCACCTCGGCTAGGTCAGCCGCGTCATTGCTGGTCGCGTCCTCCCCTCGCCGTGAGGACTGTGACCAGCTGCGTGACCGGACGGGGCTGCCCCACCATTCGGCGGCAGGCCGCTCTTGCCTGCTTCGGCGACCAGCCGCCCCGTCAACTCGTGGCCGGTTTCCCGATGGCTTCCGGAGCCGGGCGGGGAGGCCGGCGGTGTTGTGGTCATTCGGCGAGCGGGCGCTCACCCGGTCCGATCACCTGGTGCAGACGAGGTGATCGCGCGGATGTATCGGTGGACGAGACGGCGCAGGTGGGTGAGGAGTTCCGGCGGACCGGTGACGTCGAAGTCCGCGCCGAGCAGGCCCAGATGGACGGCGAGGGTCTCGACGGTGTCCGCGCCGGTGTGCAGGACGCAGGTGCGGTCGTCGAGGCGTTCGACCGTGCCGGCCGCAGGGCCGATGCGATCGGCGATGACCTC